>DASTGL010000244.1:0-5587 GCA_035719145.1 Solirubrobacterales bacterium | reverse complement strand
GGCGAGTCCACCTGGTTCGAGGGGGTGCAGCTCTTGGCCGTGTACTTCGTCTTCGGGCTGGCCTTCTACTTCGCCTAATTTGCCCCTTGCCCCGAGTGGGTAGGTTCCTCTAATCGACGCCGTACTCCTCCTGTTGGCCTTCGCGGTCGTCCTCGCCGGGGCGTTGCTGTTCACCAACGCGGTCGAGTGGATCGGCCACAAGCTCGAGGTCGGGGTGGGGGCGGTCGGCAGCATCCTCGCCGCGGTCGGCACGGCGATGCCGGAGACGCTGATCGCGATCGTCGCCTTGGTCGGGGTCGAAGAGGGCTCCGAAGACGTCGCGATCGGCGCGATCGTCGGCGCGCCCTTCCTGCTGGCGACCCTGGCGATGGGGCTGGTCGGCCTCTTCGCTTACCTGTATCGCGACAAACGCGACCAGGGGCTGCAGCTGAACGTCCACCGGGAGACCCTGGAGCGCGACCTGATCTTCTTCCTCGTCCTCTTTGCGATCGCCGGAGCCCTGGCCTGGGGCCCGCCGGCGCCGGTGCGGATCGGCGTCGGGATCGCCTTCCTCCTTTCCTATCTCGGGTACATCGCCCTGACCCTGAAGGGCGGGGGAGAGGTGCAGAGCGAAGAGTCGCTCAACCCGCTGATCTTCGAGCGCCGAGGCGAGCGCCGCGAAGACCCCTCGATGCTCCTCTGCGTGGTCCAGCTGCTGGTCGGGCTGGGGGCGATGGTCGGCGGCGCCCACCTCTTCGTCGAGGAGCTGCTCAGCCTCGCCAAGAGCATCGGCGCCGAGCCGTTGGTGCTGGCGCTGATCCTGGCGCCGCTGGCCACCGAGCTGCCGGAGAAGGTCAACAGCTTCTTCTGGGTTCGGGAAGGCAAGGACGCGCTGGCGCTCGGCAACATCACCGGCGCGATGGTCTTCCAGTCGATGATCCCGGTCGGGATCGGCCTGATCTTCACCAGCTGGGAGCTGAACTGGCACGCCGTTCTCTCGATCGGCCTCGGCCTCGCCGGCGGCCTGCTCGCCTACGAGAGCCTCCACCTCGGGCGCCGCTTCAAACTGCCGGCCGTGATCGGCTGGTTCGCGCTCTACGCCAGCTTCATCATCGCCGTAGTGATCTCCGCCTGATCAGGCGGCAGCGAGCTCGGCGAGTGCTTTAAGGACTACGTCGTCGTGCGTTTTTGGCGAGACCTTGGGGAAGACTTTCGCGATCTTGCCGTCGGGGCCGATGATGAAGGTCGCCCGCTGCACGCCCATGTACTTCTTCCCGTACATCGACTTCTCGACCCAGGTCCCGTACTTCTCGGCGACCGCGTGATCGGCGTCGGCGAGCAGGGTGAAGTCGAGGTCGAACTTGCCGGCGAACTTGTCGATCGCCCCGACCTCGTCGGGGGAGATCCCGATCACCCGCGCGCCCGCCTGCGCGTAGTCGTCGCGCCGGTCGCGAATGCCGCAGGCCTGGGTCGTACAGCCGGGGGTGTCAGCTCGCGGATAGAAGTACAGGACGACCGTCTCGCCCTTGAAGTCAGAGAGCCTCACCTTCTCCCCGCTCTGATCGGGCAGCGTGAAAGCGGGCGCTTTGTCACCGGCTCCAAGCATCGGCGGCCAAGCCTACTTGGGGGCCCTAACGACCGAGGTGGCCGATTGGATGACTGCGCCGCCCTTGGCGCCGATTGCCCAGATCGCGGTTGATCTGCCCTGCGGATCGACCGCGATCTGCGGTTCGCCGAGGCTGCTCGTCCAACGGGAGATATCGGTGGGCCGCGACCAGGCACCTCCAGGCGGATGCTTCGCCGCCTGGATGGCGAAGTCGGGGCCGGGGCGGGTGTCGTAGCCCTCCCAGATCGCCGTCGCGTTGCCCCAGGGATCCACCGCCAGCCGCAGATGCTGCCCACCCCGTCCGTGACCGGTGGTGATGTCGCTCGGCTTCGACCAGTTCCCTCCGAACGGTTGGGTCGCGCCTTGGACGACGAGATAGCTGCCGTTGGAGCGTTGCCAGATCGCGGTCGCTTCGCCCTGGGGGCTGACCGCGATCTGCGGGAGCTGTACGTGGCGGTGCCCCGACTGCGAGATGTAGACCGGCGCCGACCAACTCCCACCGGCCGGGCGGCTCGCCGATTGGATCCGACTGCTTTGGAGTCGACGGCCTCTGAACACAGTGCCTGCCCAGACCGCCGTGGCGTTGCCTTGGGAATCCACCGCCACCTGTGGCCAAGCGGCCCCTACTCCAGCGGCGGAAAGGGTGACCGGCGCCGACCAGCTCCCGTCAGCCGACCGGGTCGCGCTTTCGATCGCACCGCTGTGTTCCTCTTCCCAGACGGCAGTTGCGCCGCCCTGGGGGTCAAGTGCGAGTTGCGGGGATCGGGCGGCCTTTTTCGATGCAGACAGGGTGACCGGAGCCGACCAGCTTCCGTCAGCCGACCGGGTCGCGGTTTGGACGACCGAGCGCCAACCTTCTTCCCGTTCCAAGAGCCAGACCGCCGTCACGTTGCCTTCGGGGCCGGCCGCTACGAGCGCCGAACGCGCGCCGGCCGCGGAGAGGGTGACCGGCGCCGACCAGCCCCCTCCGGCTGAGCGGGTCGCGCTCTGGACGACCCAGGAACGACCCACATGGCTCTCCCAGACCGCCGTCTCGTTGCCCGGCGGATCGACGGCGATCTGCAATCCAGACGCATCTTCCAGACCGCCAAAGAGAGGAGACGGAGTGGACCAGCGCCCGTCGGCTCCCCCCACCGCACTTTCGTAGACGAGTTTTCCGTTGCGGTATCGCCGCCAGAAGACGGTTGCGTTGCCTGCGGAATCGACCCGCAGCAGCGGCTGTTCTTCGCCAAAGTTAATTACTCCGGAGACATTCGTCGGGCGCGACCAGCCCGGCGCAGCGCTCGCGGGCGATGCGACCAACCCCGCCGCCAAGCAACCGGCAATGGCCACCCATAGAAACCACGAGCGAGAGAGCTTCAACTCGCCCAGCACGCCTACTCCTCGTCTTCGAGGGGGACGCCCTGGGGCCGCTCTTCCTCTTCTTCGAAGTCGTCTTCGCTCGCTTCGAGCGCGTCGGGGGCGAGCGCTTCGCCGCCCTGGCTGCGGGCCTCGAAGCTCTCCAGTGCGCGATCGCGGGCGTCCTCGTCGACCGGGACCTCGTCGGAGACCCGCACCCACTGCGTGCCCTCGTAGCCGTCGAGGTCGTCGAAGACCTCCTGGTCGGGCGAGGCGGAATCGTCGACGACGACCACGACCTCGGTCTGGGGATTGAAGTAGGTCCCCGGCTGGACGAGCATCTCCTCGACCTCGTAAAGGCTCTCGTTGCCGCCTGCCATCAAGTCGATCCTATGAGATCGGCCAGTTGCTTTTCGGTCTCCGCCTCGACATCGAGCGGCTCACGGCCTTCGCGCATCCGGCGTTCGTTGCGGGCGACGACGAGCTGGCGCACCTCGGCCCGCAGCTCCGCGTCCATCGCCTCCTCGCCGCGGGGCTGCTCGGCGGCGGCGAGCAGGCGCTCCGTCTCCGCCTCGACGTCGAGGGGCGTCTCGCCGCGCTGTCGCCGGCGCTCCGATTTCGCCTCCAGCATCTGCCGCACTTCCGCCGCCTGGATCGCCGGGTCGACGGTCGGCGGCGAAGCTCCCTTCTGGCTCAAGCGCCGCTCGTTGATGATCGCGAAGGGGCCGCCGCCGATCGTCTCCCAGCCGCCTGCGACCGACCTCAGCAGAAGTCCGACGAGCGGTGCCAGCACTCCGGTGATGAGGAACAGCACGCCGCCTTTCTGAACTGCCGTCAAGGCGACTGGAAGGTCCATGGGACAAGGGTAGAGCCCCTTTGGGAAACGGCTTGCCCGGTCGGTTTTGGACTTGCCTCCCGCCTTGTCCGCTAACCTTGAAGACCGGTTGACTGACGAGTCAATCAGTGGAACGCCACCGGCTGTCGGCGCTCCCACCGACTTCATAAGAAACGCGAAGAAAAGGAGCACCGACCGGTGGTCGATTTCAACCTCACCGATGAGCAGAAGGACCTGCGCGAGCTGGCCCACAGCTTCGCCGAGAAAGACATGCGGAACGTCGCCTGGGAGTACGACAAGGACGGCACCTGGCCCCAGGATGTGATCGACAAGGCCTGGGAGGTCGGGTTGATGAACACCCACGTCCCCGAGGCCTACGGCGGTCCCGGCCTCGACTACCTCTCCGGCTGCCTGATCGAGGAGGAGTTCGGCTGGGGCTGCTCGGGCATCGGCACCTCGCTGGCCGCCAACGGCCTCGCCTCCGCCCCGATCACCCTCGGCGGCTCCGAGGAGACGAAGAAGAAGTACCTGGGGATGCTGACCGAAGCCCCCAAGCTCTGCTCCTTCGGCCTCACCGAGCCCGACGCCGGCTCCGACGTCTCCGGGATGAAGACCAAGGCCGTGAAGAACGGCGACAAGTACGTTCTCAGCGGCTCCAAGTGCTTCATCACCAACGGCACCTACGCCGACTACTTCACCGTCTTCGCCAAGACCGACCCCGAGGCCGGTCACCGCGGCATCAGCGCCTTCGTGGTCGACGCCGACCTCCCCGGGGTCTCCGTTGACAAGAAGGAGGACAAGATGGGGCAGCGGGCCTCCAACACCGCGACCATCTCCTTCGACGAAGTCGAGGTCCCGGCCGAGAACCTGCTGGCCGAGGAAAACAAGGGCTTCAAACTGGCGATGATGACCCTCGACCGCACCCGCCCGGGCGTCTCGGCGATGGCCGTCGGCATCGCCCGCGCCGCGCTCGAATACGCCACGGACTACTCGAAAGAACGGGTCCAGTTCGGCGTCCCGATCGCGATGCACCAGGCGATCCAGTTCATGATCGCCGACATGGCGACGAAGGTCGAGGCGGCCCGCCTGCTGACCTGGAACTCGGCCTTCCTGCTCGACCAGGGCGTCCGCAACTCGAAGGTCTCCTCGATGGCCAAGCGCTTCGCCGCCGACTCGGCGATGGAGGTCACCACCGACGCTGTCCAGGTCTATGGCGGCTACGGCTTCATCAAGGAGTACCCGGTCGAGAAACTGATGCGCGACGCGAAGATCATGCAGCTCTACGAGGGCACCAGCCAGATCCAGCGCCTCGTGATCGCCAAAGAAGTCCTGCTCCCCCGCCAGGAAAGCGCCCCCGCCCCGGCGCCGACCTCGCCGGAGTCGGAGCAGAGCCAGTCCGAGCAAGCCGCCGCAACGGTCTAAGCGGCACCGGGCGCAGCCCGGGCTTCAAGCGTCACCGAAAGCCGCCGGCCCCCGGGCCGGCGGCTTTTTTTTGCGCGCGGAGCGCTCTAGAAGGATCAACACAGGCTGGGTAGGGGGAGAGTTCGAGGTGCTCCGGTCCTTTCATCCGCTATGCGGAAGAAAACGCCGGAACACCCTGCTGCTGCGCGTGCGGAGCTTGCGAATCTTGCGAAGCGGCAGCACGGGATCGTCTCTATACGTCAGCTGACGGGGCCGCTCGGTTACTCGCAGACCGCCGTTCACCGCGAAGTCACCGTGGGCCGCTTGCATCGCCTCTACCGGGGCGTCTTCGCTGTGGGTCACACAAACCTGTCGCTCTATGGCCACTGCCTAGCAGCGGTTCTCGCCTGTGGACCCAAGGCGCTCCT
>DASTGL010000243.1:0-4104 GCA_035719145.1 Solirubrobacterales bacterium | reverse complement strand
CGATGACGGCGGGATGCTCGACGGCGGCACGCCCCCGCTCGGGGTCGGGGAGCTGTGGCTGTTCTTCGTCGCGGCAGGCTTCGGCTGGGGCACCCGCGGGGGGGCCGGGATCGGCAGGTAGACGCCGGCGAGGGGGACGATCGCGTCGGCCGTCACCCAGACCGGGGAGGCTTCCTGACCCGGCGCCTGGAGGAAGTGGCCGTCGTCGGCCTGCAGTTCGCGCAGGTAGGCGAGCGAGCTCTTGCCGGAGCCGAAGCTCGCCGGGTCCTTGCCCACCGCCAGCAAGCCCTCGACCGCCCAGGCCGTGGCCTGGGCGTTGGCGCCGAGGTTGTTGCCGGGGGCGAAGCCGCCGTTGGGGCGCTTCGAGTCGCGCAGGTAGCCGAGGGCGCGGTCGCTGGCGTCGGAGCCCGGCGTCAGCACCTGCAGGACGGCGCCGGTGATCTCCGGGGTGCTCGGATCGCCCGGCTCGTTGCCCCAGCCGCCGTCCTTGCCCTGCACCTTGCGCAGCCAGGCGACGGTCGGCGCCGTCGCGTCGCTCGCCCCCGCCGCCCGCAGCGCCAGCACCGCGTAGGCGCTGGTCGCCGGCCAGCCCTGGTAGGAGCCGTTCTGCCGCCGCTGCGCCAGCAGCCGGGCGACGAGGTTTTCGCTGCCGAACCGGCGCGGGTCGGAGCCGGACGCCTCGAGGGCGAGGATCGTGCGGGCGACGTCACCGGCGTCCTTGATTTCGTCGCTGTGGGCGCGGAGGAAATCGACCGGGCTCTTACCACCTTTGGTGACGTCGAGCGGGTTGCGGCCGGCGGAGGCGAGGCCCAGTATCGCCCAGGCGGTGATTTCCGCCCCGGCTTCGCGGCCACTGTCGGCGGCGAAGCCGCCGCTGGGACGCTGCTGGCCTTCGAGGTAGTGGAGGGCGCCGCCGACGGTGACGGCTTCTTCGGCGGCGTTCGCGCGGGCCGTCGGGGCGAAGGCGGCTGCGGCAAGGACGAGGAGCAGCGCCGCGATGCCGCCGCTGCGCAGGGCACCGCCGAAGCCGCTGCCCTCCGGGCCGGTCCCCGCCGGGGCCGCCCCACGCCGCCACTCGAAGCGTTCGCGGAAGCGGACGAGCATCCGCACCATCGCCGGCCCGGCGACGAGGGCGAGGACGACGTTGCCGGTGACGTGGGCGACTTCGAACGGGATCGCGCGCCCCTCGAGCACCCAGAAGTGCCTCCACGACAGGTCTCCCCCATAGGTCGCCATCAAGGAGAAGTTCAGCAGAGCGCCGTAAAAAATGCCTGCAATGCCGCAGACCTCGGCGAGGACGAAGCGGCCGGCGTTGCGGAAACCGAGCGCGAGCAGCGCCCCCAGCACCCCGCAGAGCCCCCACCCCGCCATCTGCCACGGCGTCCACGGGCCCTGGCCGAACCAGAAGTTGGAGACGAGGGCGGCGAGGGCGCCGACCGCGAACCCGGGGGCGCCGCCGAGGGCGTAGCCGGCGAAGACGACGATGTCGGTGGTCGGCTTGACGTTGGGGAAGGCGGCGAAGGCGATCCGGCCGGCGATCGCCAGCGCCGCCAGCGCGGCGACCAGGGCAACCACCTGTGAAGGCGGTCGCGAGCGCTCGTACCAGGCGAAACCGGCGAGCAGGACGAGGCCGAGGATGACGAAGCTCGTCAGCTGCCAGCTCACCCGAGCTCACCCCGCAGCACCGCGGCCCCTTGCTCGGGAGTGACCACACCCGGCAGGTCGAGCACCCGCGCCACCTCGGTGGCGAAGTACCAGCCGCCGGAGAGGATCTCCTCCATCGGCCCGTCGGCGATGACGACCCCTTCGCCGAGGAGGACGACGCGCTCCGCGAACGCCGAGGCGAACTCGACGTCGTGGGTGGCGACGACGACCGCGGCGGCGCGTGTCGAGTTGCTCTCGCTATGCGAGAGAAAGTCGACACCGCCCGAGAGCCGCTTGATCAGCGCGACGAGGTCCTCCTTGCGGGTGTGGTCCATGCCGCGCGTCGGCTCGTCGAGAGCGACGACGGCGGGAAGTTGCTCGCCCTCCATGCGCCCGGCGAGCGCGATCGCCAGCGCCAGACGTTGGCGCTCGCCGCCCGAGAGGTCGCGCGGGTCGGCGTCGACCGCGTGCTCGAGGCCGACGAGTCGCAACGCCGCCATACCCTCGTCGTCCGGCAACTCATCGCCGACGCGCTCTCGGACCAGGTAGTCGCTCGGGTTCTGCGTCAGGAGGGCGATCGAACCGACATCGAGCTTTCCCATGACGGGTTCGTGCAACCCCGCCGCGGCTCGCAGCAGCGTCGACTTCCCAGCGCCGTTCCGACCCATCAGCGCCACTCTTTCGCCCGGGCGCACCACGAGGTCGATCCCCCGCAGCACGTCCCGCAGCTCCTCCCCGCGGTCGAGCTCTACCCAAAGGTTCTGGGACCGCAAGACCGGGTCGGTGGGACGGGGATCGCGAACCCCCACGGGCAGCGGCAACAACCCGGCGATCGAGAAAAGACGAGCCGCGGGAGTCGAGAGCGCGGCGTCGTTCTCATGCGACCACGTCAAGAACTCGGCAGGAGCCCCGTCGAACGCGATCGCCCCGTCCTCCATCGCCACCACGCGGTCCGCCGCCGCGAGGCAGCGCTCCAGCCGATGTTCGGCGAGCAGAACCGCCACCCCCCACTCCTCGTTGAGGCGGCGCAGCAGCCAGATCAGCTCGTCGCCGGCGACCGGGTCGAGCTGAGAGGTCGGCTCGTCGAGGAGGATCAGGCGCGGGCGGGTGACGAGGGCGGCGGCGAGGGCGACGCGCTGCAGCTCGCCGCCGGAGAGGGTGTCGACGGCGCGGTCGAGCAGGTGCGGGATCGCCAGGGCGAGCGCCACCTCCTCGACGGCGCGGGCGCGATCGGCGGGCGCGTCGCCGCGCATCTCCAGCGGCAGCTCGATCTCGGCGGCGACGGTGGTCGAGACGACCTGCGTCTCCGGGTCCTGCGCGAGGTAGCCGACGGCGGCGGCGAGCTCCCCGGGTCCGGTCGCGAGCGCGTCGATCTCGGCGACGCGGACCTCGCCCTCGATCTCGCCGCCGTGGAAGTGCGGCACCAGCCCGCAGGCGGCTTTCAGCAGCGTCGACTTGCCCGAAGCCGAGAGCCCCGCGAGGAGGACGAACTCCCCCGGCGCCACCTCCAGCGAGACGTCCTCCAGCGCGCGTTTCGGAGCGCCGTCATCCTGCGCTGCCCCCCGCGGATACGAGTAGCTCAAGCCCTCGATAGCCAGCGCCGGCGCCGCCCCCCGCCTGATCGCCAGCTCAGACACGGGCCACCTCCCGCTTCATCCGCCGACGGGACGATTTCCGCCTTCGGTATCCGGTTTTCGTCCCGTCGGCAGCTGAGGCGCGGCGTTTTGCCGGGCGGCGGAGGGGTGCGAGGCCGCTTAATGCGACCACTGCGGCTACGGCCAGCGTGGCGGGGTCGAAGCCGATCTCAACGGTCGGGTAGGCCTGGAAGTCGTCGGCGCCCGCGAGCTTGCCGGCGATCGCGGTGACGAGGACGACCGCGGCGACTGCGTAGAAGCGGCGGTCGTAGCGGGAGCGGGAGCGGCGGTTGCAGGCGCGCGGGGCTTCGAGGCTGTAGCCGCGCAGCTCGAGGGTGGCGGCGACGTCGACGGCGCGGTCGAGGGACCCGGCGAGGAGGCGGCGGGCCAGGGGCGCCTTGCCGACGGGAGCGGCGCCGGGGCCGCGGAGCGCGGCGGCGTCGCGGAGGCGACCGGCGTCGGCGGCGGCGACCGGGACCAGGCGCGAGACGAGGGTGGCGGTCAGGGCGGAGCGCCCGGCGAGCGGGCGCAGCGCCCGTAGGACGCGGTCGGGATCGATGCAGGCCGTGTAGACGGCGACGGCGACGATCGTCGCCGCGGCGACGAGGCCGTAGGAAACGCCGGCGACGACCGCCTCGAGGGTGACGTCGACGCGGCCGAGCAGCGGCCAGTGGCCGAGGCGCGCGACCACGGTCTCGCCGCGGCTGGTGACGAGCGCGTTGACGACGGCGACCAGCAGCGCCAGCGAGAGCCCCATCCGCAGCGCCACGCGGACGGCGGTTCGCGCGCCGGCGAGGACCCCGGCCAGCGCCGCTGCCGCCCCAGC
>DASTGL010000242.1:0-4035 GCA_035719145.1 Solirubrobacterales bacterium | reverse complement strand
GCTGCTGGGTGGAGACGTTCGCCAGCGAGGTCGCGAACCAGTCGTGGAAGACCAGCGCCATCCGCTCGACCAGGGGCTGGTCGGTGCGGACCATGCGATCGAGCCACCAGAGGTGGTCGTGGCCCCAGGCGTCGGCGGGGGCGAGCGGGTTGCCTTCGTCGTCGGTCGGCGCCGGGCCGCTGAGGACGGCGGTGCCGCTTGGGCGGGTCAGAGACTCGACCGCGCCGACCAGGCCCAGCGAGACGAGCCCCTCGGCCTGCCCAGGGACGGCGCCGAAGCCGGCGCGCTGCAGCAGCCGCGTCGCCTGCGGGACGCCGAAGGCGCCCTGGTAGGCCTGCGGCGGGCGCGGGTCGTTGGTTGCGGGTGCGGGTGCCGCCGCCGGCGCCGGGGGAAGGGCACTGCGAGGCGGCTTCTTACCGGGGCCCCGGTAATGCCCCTTCTTCGGCTTGTGGTGGTGGGTGTAGATGTAACCCTGGACGCGCCAGTCGCCCTGGCCGTCGGGGACCCAGCGGAAGTGCTTGTCCTTCCAGACACGGCGGCGCTTGCGGTGCGGGTGGTGCTTCCGCTTCGGATCGGCTGCTGCGACTGGCTGCTGTTTCGGGATCGCCATGTGCGATTAGGCCCCTTCGGGGCCTCCCGCACCTCGTCGGCCCGGCCGCGGCCCCGCTTGAGGCACCGCAAGCGCCGCTGGACGTTAGGCCGAGGAGCGAAGCGCAAGAATGGGTACGTGGAATACCTCGTCATCGTCTTCTTCTTCGGCCTCGCCACCGGCATCATCGGCCGCGCCAAGGGCAGCTCGTTCTTCATCTGGTTCGTGATCGGGGCGGTGCTCCCGCTGCTCGGCCTGGTCGCGGTGATCCTCTACCGCTTCGACAAGGACGAACCCGAACGCCAGTGCCCCAACTGCCACAAGCCGCTGAAGCTCTACGTCCAGGTCTGCCCCCGCTGCGGCACCGACCTCTACCTGCCCGACCCGGCGGCGGTCCGCCACCCGGGCGTGCGCTAGGCGACCCGCTTGACGAACCCCAGGGCGCGGTCGCAGACCTCGCGCCAACCGGCGTCGATCGTGATCGAGTGGCCGCGGTTCGCGACTTCGTCGATCTCGGTGGTCCCGTCGTTTCGCCTTTGCTTCTTGTAGGCGGCCTTGCAGATCGCCCCGGGAACGGTGTGGTCCTTCCCTCCCCAGAGGATCAGGAGCGGGCCACGATCCGCGTTTCGGGAGTCGACCTTGCACTCGGTCCGAGGGTTGAGGTTGGCCATCGCCGCCTGGAAGATCGGCATTCCGGGCGCCGCCACGTGATGGGTCGCGTGCAGCCGCTCTGCTTCGTCTTCGCCGAGCGCGTTGGCCCAGCCGTAGCGAAACTGGTCGAGCGACAGGGTGATCGCGCGACCTCGGTTGAGGGGGTTCTCGAGCACCGGTTTCGTCGAGCGCAGGGCCGAGAGCGGCAGTGGCAGGACGCCGCGGAAGGGCGCGGGCGAGATCGCCACCGTTGCCTGCGATAGGGCGCGCCCGGCGAGAATCTGGGCGAGCAGGCCGCCGAACGAGTGGCCGACCACGACCGGCCTCTTGTCCAGCCGTTCGATCACCTCGGCGTAGTGGTCGGCGACCTGTCCGACCGTCTTCCCGGCGAAAGCCTCCGGTTTGGCTCGCGCCTCCTCGACCGTCAGCGGGTCGTCGGGCCAGCCCGGGGTCAGCGGCGCGTACCCGGCTTCCTCGAAGACCGCCGCCCAGGGGGTCCAGCTCTCGGGCAGCAGCCAAAGCCCGTGGATGAAGACGACCGGCGTCTTCCCGCTTTCGTTGGCCCGCTGTATCTCCGCGGCCTCGTACTCGGTGATCGCCATCAGTCCTCCCATGTCGAGTTCCGCCAGGCAGGGGCAGCCTCTCACCCGAGCGGCTGCGACGGGTTAAGAAGAAGAACCTGTTCGCGGGACCTGGCCGCGGCTACCGCAGCCAGGTACGCACGATCGCGTTGGCGAAGCCGGCGCCGTAGCGGAAGGCGGCGGGCTTCTTCGAGTGGCCGTGGAGGCGCTGTTCGACCGTGATCGGGACCTCTTTGGCGGGGATGCCGCGCTTGATCGCCTCGATCATGAACTCGGAGGTGTGGAACTGCTCCTGGCGGAGGACGAGCTGGGGGAGGACGGTGGTACGGACGGCGCGGTAGCCGTTGGAGCAGTCGGTGACGTGGGTGCGGGTGATGAAGGAGACGAGGCGGTTGAAGAAGACGATCCCGAGCTCGCGGGCGAAGTGGTTGCGGTCGGCGTGGCCGAGGACGCGGGAGCCGTGGGCCATCTCGACTTCGCCGTCGAGGATCGGCTTGACCAGGCGCTCCATCTCGTCGGGGCGGTGCTGGCCGTCGGCGTCGAGGGTGACCACGATCAGCGCCCCCGATTCGACCATCAGCCGGTAGCCCGTCCGCAGCGCCGCGCCGCCGCCGCGGTTGGTGACGTGGCGGGCAACGAGGGCGCCGTGCGCACCGGCGACGTCGCCGGTGCCGTCGCGGGAGCCGTCGTCGACGACCAGCACCTCGGTGCGGATGCCGCAGACCGCGGGCGGGATCTGGTCGAGGACGGTGGCGATGTTGTCGGCCTCGTTGTAGGCGGGGACGAGGATCGCGATCTTGTCCTTGAAGCGGTCCGGCAAACCGGCTTGGCGGAACTCCTCCCAGGCGAGGCCCTCGAGCGCGGCGGCCAGCTGGCGCTGGTTACGGGCCGTCTGGGCGAGCGCCCGGAGGATGAGGATGAAGAGGATGAAGATCGCGAAGACGGCGAGCCCGAGGATGCGGCCGCCGTTGCCTTTCTCGAAGGAGAAGGCCGAGAGCAGGCCGTTGACGATTTCGGTGCCGGTGACGATCAGCAGCCCGAGCCCGGCGACGATCAGGATCAGGACGTCGGCGTTGCGCAGGGTGCGACGGCGCGCCAGCGCAAAGCCGACCATGCCGAGCGCGATCAGCACGCCGGCCGCGCGCAGCGCGGTCAGTTCGGCGGGGAAGATGCCTGCGGTTGGGGCGACCATTGGCGACCGGAGGATATGGCCGCGACGGCGGAAGCGAGGGCGAGGCCGGCCAGCGGAAAGACCAGCGTCATCAGCACCTCGTTGCGCCGCGGGGCGGCGAGGGAGACGGCGCCGACCAGGGTGACGAGGGCGATCGGGGTCGCCAGCACGACCAGCTCCCACCAGCGCCGCCACAGCGCCAGCAGGACGAAGCCGGCGAGCCCGAGCAGGACGAGGAGGATCTGGACGACGCGGCCGGCGGTGGTGTCCATCGCTTCGCCGACGCCGCTGCTCCACATCCGCCCGACCTTGCGCGCGGTCATCGCCAGGTAGCCGAAGGGGTCTTCGCCGAAGTACTTCGAGAGGTTTTCCTTGCCGACCTTGCCCAGCGCCTGGTCGCGGGTCAGGCTCGGGTACTTGGCCATCTCTTCTTCGGCGACGCGGTTGAAGAGCGGGGTGGGGTTGACTTCGTTCAGCGCTTCGGAGTCCGGCGCCAAATCGCGGTGCTGGTAGCGCTTGACCAGGAGCGCCTTCACCCGCTGGTATTCGCCGTCGGCCGGCAGGTAGGTACCGACGTAAAGCGCCTTGCCGCCGCCGGTCGAGATCGGGACGACGCGGTCGAGGACGATGTAGTTGCGGATCGTCCAGGGCAGGATCGGGAGGACGATGGCGACGAGGAGGACGGCGGCGCTCAAAAGGCCCTGCTGCCACGGAGGCCGCCGCGCCGCGATTCGCAAGTCGTGGTTCCTTTCGGACGCATTACGTCCGTTAGGAACCACGCGTTGACGATCGGGGCCGCGGGTAACGCGGATTCCCGCGAGGACGACGAAGGCGCCCGCGACGAGCAGGTACTCAGGGCGGAACATCGCGGTGAGGCCGAAGAGGAGGCCCGGGACCAGCCAGACCCAAGACCCGGCGATCTGTCCCCGCATACCGGGGACAGATCGGTTCACATTGTCTTGACGGTCCGAGGCCCAGAGGAAGGCGAGGATCGCTGCCGGGAGGGTCAGCATCGCCGGCGGCTCGCTCATCAGCTCGCCGGT
>DASTGL010000241.1:0-7754 GCA_035719145.1 Solirubrobacterales bacterium | reverse complement strand
GAAGCGCTGCAGCCGGTGACCGAAGGCGCGGGCAAAGCGGTCGGCGAAGTCGGCGAAGGCGCGAACAAAGCCGTCGGTCAGATCGGCGAAGGCGCCGGCAGCGCGGTCGAAGATGTCGGCGAAGGCGCTGGCGGCGCGGTCAAAGACGTCGGCAAAGGCGCGGGCAGTGCCGTGGAAGACGTCGGTGAAGGTGCCGGCGGAGCGGTCGAAGACGTCGGCGAGGGAGCCGGCGGGGCCGTGAAAGACGTCGGCGGCGGCGCCGGCAAAGCTGTCGGCGAGGTCGGCGAAGGGGCGAACAAAGCGGTCGGCCAGGTCGGCGAAGGCGCGGGCCAGGCGGTCGGCGGCCTCGGCGAAGGCGCTGGACAGGCCGTCGGCGGTCTCGGCCAGGGTGCTGGCGCGCTCGGCGCTCTTGCCGGTGCCGGAGGCGGCGGCGGAGGCGGCAACGGCGGCGAAGGCAACGGGGGCGGTAACGGTGGCGGCGGTGTTGGCGCCGGCGGCGGGATCGCCAAACAGATCGCCAAAATCGTCGCCGCCGAGATCAAAGCGGCCGCGACCGACGAGGTCAAAGACATCGGCCTCGGCGCCGCGCACAAGGCGATGGAGCTGGGCGAGAAACGGCGCCAGAAGCGGGCGCAGAAACACAACGCCACCGAGGCGGCGATGCGCAAGGCGCAGGAGGCCGGGGTCGACATCGACGAGGTCGAGGGCACCGGCGCCGAAGGGCGGGTCACCGTCCACGACGTCGAGAAGGCGGCGGCGGCCGCGTGAAGGGCCGCCCCGACCTCGACTTCTTCACGTCGGTCAAGGCCAAGGAGGTGACCTTCGGCAAGCTCTCCGACGAGCGCAAGGTCACCTACGTCGAGGAGCCGGACGCCGAAACCGAGGTCACGGTCGAGCGGGAGAACATCCCGGAGGAGCCGGAGGTCGGCGTCACCTACCGCGACGTCAAGGTCGACTGGACGGTGCTGCAGCGGATCGTCCATCCGATCGAGGAGGACGACGAAGAGCCCGGCGACGAATCAGAGGCTTCCTCTCAGTGATCCAGGAGAAGTAGTGAAGCGGCATGCGACCGCGCGTCCCAGACAGACGCGCGGTCGCAGCCATGTCCTCAGGGCCTGCCCGGCGTTAACGCCTCGCGGTGAGTCCCTGTAGAACGACCTCTACCGGCGAACGGTGCTTGCCGTCTCCGTTTGAGGAGTCTTGGGCGCGCTGGATCCCGTTGGCGATCTCGCCGACCTGCGCGCTGACTTTCCCGACCTCTTTGGCCGCCTTCGCCAGGTCGCCCGACTTGATCTTGACCTTGGGTTTCTTCGGCATCGCGCCTTTGAGGCTCTTCAGACCCTTTTTGCGACCGCCTTTGGAGGCCGCGGCAAGGGCCATCGCGCCGCCCGCTCCGGCGATCGCGGCGCCGCCGGCGACGAGCGGCACTTTCGCTTTGCTCGCGACTTTGCCGACGGTCTGCCCGGCGCCACCGACCGCGTGGCGCACGGCCTCGACCGGGCTGCTGCCGCCGCCGGCGCCGTTGCTCGAGCCGTTCGAGCTGGGCGATTTCGCTTTGGCTTTCGATTTCGATCCCGAAGATTTCGAGCCCGACGATTTCGGTTTCGCGCGTTTCGCCGTTTTCGTCGCTTTGGTCGTTTTGCTCGCTTTGGGTTTGGCGCTTTTCGGTTTCGCTTTCGATTTCGACTGGTTCGACTGCGGGCTTTTCGCCTGCGTTTTGGGTTTCGATTTCGACTGCGATTTCGATTTCGATGACGACCCGGCGCGTTTCGGCGCCGATCGTTTTTTGGATTTGGTCTCCGCCATTTCTCTCTCTCCTCGGGGGTATCCCTATTAGGTCAGGTACCCAATCCATTGGCGCCAAATCACGCTGCGTGCGGCTAAATCAGCATGAATGGACGCTTGCGGCGCTCTTCACGACCTCGAACGCGCTGCCGGGTATCCGCTTCAGCTGGTCGAGGTTGCCGTCGTCCCAGCGCCGGTCGCTGCTGCCGGAGAAGAACCAGTTGGAGCCGTTGTCGGCGACGATCAGGCCGTAGCGCTTCATCGCCAGCGCGATCGTCTTCGCCGGGCCGCTGAAGCCGCCGAGGCCGAAGCCGGCCTTGAGGCGCAGGCGCAGGCCCATCGGCGGCGCGGCGGGGTCGGAGGTGTCGCCGGCGCAGTGGGAGGCGGGGTGGACCCAGGCGTCGCGGGTGCTGTCGAAGGTGACGCGGATCGCGTGGTCGAGCCTGTCGGCGGCGACTTCGTCGTAGCGGACCAGGCCGGGGAAGATCGGCAGGCCGGCGGCGTCGGCCGAGGTCCAGCCCTCGGGGCGGCGGGCGGCCGAGCGCAGATCCCATTCGGTGCCGGAGTCGGCGTTCCAGTGCGGGTGCGGCTTGGCGACGTAGAAGGCGCGGTAGAGCTCATAGAGCTTGCAAGCGGAGCGGTCGACGACAAGCACGTGGCGGTCGCCGTCAGAACCGTTGCCGCCCTCGACCGGCGCCTGCGCGGGAACCGGGAACGGCCCCGGATCGCTCTCGTCCCCATAGGCGGTGTAGTGGATCGGCAGCTGGCGCTGCCCGGGGCCGACGACCGAGTAGGGGAACCCATAAGGGCGAGGCGAGCCGAAGTCCGGGTGCAGGCGGTCCCCACCATGGGAGTCGATGTAGGCGATGTAGGCAGCCGACTGTGGATCCCGCGGCGCCTTCGAGACGTCCTGGTTCCAAGCAGCCTCGGTCGGCAGCGAAGGCGCCCGCGGCGCCAGCGATGCCGGCGGCTGCGGGAACACCGAGCACGACCCGAGGGCGGGGTAGGGGCCGACGGCGTCGGCCCGTCCGGCCAATCCGGCGATCGCAATCGCCGTCGCGGCAAGTCCCAGCGTCGCCATCAAGCGCATCCGATTTTGGACACAGCCCGCTGTGGCGAAAGTCGGATGCAGCATCTGGCGACCGTAGCGCGCAACTCGCGACGGGTCGGCCGGCCTGGACGAAGAACCGGCACCGGCCCGGACGCCTCTCCGCCGTTGCGGTTGGTCTTCTCACTCAAGCGGGAACCGAGACGGGCTCGGTAAAAAGCCGCTGAGATCCGGGTCGGTGCCGCTGCGATTGGGTACCCCTGAGCCAGGCAACCAAAACGAGGAGGGCCGATGGAGATCTGCCTGATGATCGAGGGGCAGGAGGACGTGACCTGGGAGGACTGGCTGGCGCTGGCGGCGGCCTGCGAGGGGCACGGGGTGGGGACGATGTTCCGCTCCGACCACTACCTCTCGGTCGACGATCGGCGCGAGCGTGGGTCGCTGGATGCCTGGGGGACGATCACGGCGCTGGGGGCGGTGACCGAACGGCTGCGGCTGGGGACGATGGTCTCGCCGGCGACCTTCCGCCATCCGGCGGTGCTGGCGAAGGCGGCGGTGACCGCCGACCACGTCTCCGGCGGCCGGGTCGAATGCGGGATCGGGGCGGGGTGGTGGGAGCGCGAGCACGAGCTCTACGGGTTCGAGCTGCCGCCGACCGGGCCGCGACTGGACGCGCTCGAGGAGCAGATGCAGATCGTCCGCGGCCACTGGGGCGAGGGCCCGTTCAGCTTCGACGGCGAGTACTTCTCCGCGCGCGAGCTCGACGCGCTGCCGAAGCCCGTCCAGCGGTCGCTGCCGCTGATCCTCGGCGGTCGTGGCGGGCCGCGCAGCCTGCGCCTCGCGGCGCGCTACGCGGACGAGTACAACACGGTGATGGCGACCGCCGAGGAAGTCGCCGACATCCGCAGTCGGCTCGACGAGGCCTGCGAGGCGGAGGGGCGGGACCCGTCCAGCCTGCCGCTCTCGATGATGACCGGCTGGCTGGTCGGCGCCGACCGCGCCGAACTGGTCGACCGCGCCTCCCGTCTCTCGCAGTGGAAAGGCGAAGGCGACGACGGCGAGGCCTTCATCGCCGGCCTGCGAGAGAGCACGATCCTCGGCACGGTCGACGAGGCGATCGAGCAGCTGCGCGAGCTGGAGGCCGCGGGCCTGACGAGAATCATGGGCCAGCACCTACTCCATCGCGACCTCGACGCCGTCGCGCTGATGGGTCGCATGGGCGCGAGTCTGTGAAAAAGCGTGTAGTACCCGCCTTTTGACGGACTCGTGATCTAGCTCGGCTCGGCGGTGCCGTAAATCGCCCGCAGCCAGATGTCGACCAAGACGTCGATGACCCTGTCCTCGTCCAGGGAGGGGGACTCGCCGGTGAAGGCTGCGTACTGGACGCGCTCGTTCATCTGGACGAGGGCGATCGCCAGGTCGCGGGCCGGTTGCCCGGCCGGGGCGGCGCCGCGGGCGCGCTCGGCTTCGATCACCGCAGTGACGTCGGCGACCCAGCCCTCCATCACCTGCGACCAGAGCTCACGCGCCTCGGGGTTGCGCATCCGCAGTTCGGCGGCGGCGAGGGTGACGGCGCGGCGCGAGCGGAAGGCGCCGTAGAGATCGGTAAGGGCCTGGCGCAGGCCGGCGCGCAGTTCGCCTTCGGCCATCGTCGCCAGCGCCTCCTCGCGACTGTCGGCCGCGGCGGTGACGAGGCGGTCGATGATCGTCAGCACCACCGCGTCCTTGGAGGGGAAGTAGAAGTAGAAGGTGGGGCGGGAGATGCCGGCGCCCTTGGCGAGGTCGTCGACCGAGATCTCGCTCAGCGGCCGCTCCTCCAGCAGCCGCTCGGCAGTCTCGAGGATCGCCCGTTCGCGCTCGTCGCCGCTGGCGCGGGCGGCGCGGCGGCCACGGCCGACGGGCGCTGGTTTCGCTTTGGATGCGGCGGGCATGTGTGAGTCATGCTACATAGCGTCGACAGTTTCGACAAGTGGTTGACTCTCTCGACACAGTGTTGATAAAGTTCCGCCCGTGAGCCACCTTCCCCAGGAGACCCCCATGCCCACCACCTCGACCAGCGAGCGCGAGCACGTCAACGTCCTCATCGTCGGTGCCGGCCTTTCCGGCGTCGGCGCCGCCGTCCACCTGCAGCAGAACTGCCCCGGCAAGAGCTACGCGATCCTCGAGGCGCGCGACTCGATGGGCGGGACCTGGGACCTCTTCCGCTATCCCGGCATCCGCTCGGACTCCGACATGTACACGCTCGGCTACTCGTTCAAGCCGTGGCGGGGGGAGAAGTCGATCACCGACGGCGAGTCGATCCTCGACTACATAAAGGAGACCGCGCGCGAGTACGGGGTGGAAGGGAACATCCGCTTCGGCCATAAGGTCGTCTCGGCCGACTGGTCGAGCGCCGACTCGCGCTGGACCGTCCGCGCCGAGCGCGACGGCGAGCCGGTCGAGCTGACCTGCGACTGGCTCTACGGCTGCACCGGCTACTACCGCTACGACGAGGGCTTCACGCCGAAGTTCGAGGGGACCGAGCGCTTCGGCGGGCAGATCGTCCACCCGCAGCACTGGCCCGAGGACCTCGACTACGACGGCAAGCGCGTCGTCGTGATCGGCAGCGGCGCGACCGCGATGACGCTGGTCCCGGCGATGGCCGAGCGCGCCGCGCAGGTGACGATGCTGCAGCGCTCGCCGACCTACGTCGTCTCCCGGCCGGCCGCCGACCCGGTCGCCCGCGTGCTGCGGCGCTGGCTGCCGGAGAAGCTCTCCTACCACCTGACCCGCTGGAAGAACGTCCTGCTGATGCTCGGCAGCTACAAGGTCTCGCGCCGCTGGCCGCAGGTCGTCAAGAACGCGGTGCGCAAAGGGCTCGAGCAGCAGCTGCCGGCGGGGTACGACATCGACACCCACTTCAAGCCGCGCTACAACCCCTGGGACGAGCGCCTCTGCGTCGTCCCCGACGCCGACCTCTTCAAAGCGATCCGCGGCGGCAAGGCCGAGGTCGTCACCGACCACGTCGAGACCTTCACCGAGAAGGGCATCCGCCTGCAGTCGGGGCGCGAGCTCGAGGCCGACATCATCGTCACCGCGACCGGGCTCAACCTGCTCGTCCTCGGCGGCATGCAGATCCTCATCGACGGCCAGGAGAAGCAGCTCTCCGAGACCGTCGGCTACAAGGGGATGATGTTCTCGGGCGTGCCCAACCTGGCCCTGGCTCTCGGCTACACCAACGCCTCCTTCACTCTGAAGACCGACCTGGTCGCCGACTACATCTGCCGCCTGCTGAAGCACATGGACGCGCACGGCTACCGCGTCGCGACGCCACGTGCCCCCGGCCCGGCGGTCGAGGTCGAACCCTTCATCGACCTCAAGTCCGGGTACGTCCTCCGCTCGATCGACCAGCTCCCCAAGCAGGCGAAGACGCGGCCCTGGCGCCTGCACCAGAACTACGCCCAGGACATCCGCCTCCTGCGCAAGGGCCCGATCGACGACGAGATCGAGTTCTCGCGCGGGGCGGCCGTGGCGCCGCGGCGCGAGGCGCCCGTCGAGGTCGCGGCGTAGCCGGGCCGATGGGTGTCGCCGAGGCAGTCGCCCCCGCCAGCGGGCCGATCGAGGAGGCCGAGGCCGCGGGGCTGCCGGCGCCGCCGGTAATCCAGCTGCCGCAGCCGGTGCAGCTGCTGCGCTTCAACCAGCGCCAGATCGAGTTCGTCTTCGGGGCGCGGCGGCGGCATGGCGATGTCTTCGCGATGGAGACGCCGGAACCGCTGCCGCTGGTGATCACCAGCCTGCCCGACGACGTGCGCTCGCTTTTCACCGCCAAGCCCGAGGAAGCGCCCTCGCTGGCGGCCGAGTCGCCGCTGCGGCCGATCGTCGGGCCGGACTCGGTCCTCACCTCGCTCGGCGAGCGCCACATGCGCCAGCGCAAGCTGCTGCTGCCGCCGTTCCACGGCGAGGCGATCCAGCACTACACGGCGGCGATCGCCCACGCCGCCGAACGCGAGATCGAGAGCTGGCCGCTGGGCGAGCCCTTCGCGCTGGCGCCGCGCATGCAGGCGATCACCCTCGACGTGATCATGGCCGGCATCTTCGGGATCGGCGAGACGCCGGCGCCGCGGAGTCCCGAGGGGCGGCTGCGGTCGACGATCAAAGCGCTGGTCGAACTCTCGACCAAGCCGATCGCCCAGGTCGCCGAGCTGATGAACGTCCGTCGCGAGGAGCCGGTCGGCATCACCCGGCTCGGGCGGGCGCTGCTCGACCGCCGCATGGACGCGGTAATCGCGCTGCGGCGCCGTGAGGACCTGGGCGAGCGCCGCGACATCCTCTCGCTGCTGCTGCAGGCGCGCGGGGAGGAGGGCGAGCCGCTGACCGACGCCGAAATCCGCGACGAGCTGCTGACCTTGGTGCTGGCCGGGCATGAGACGACGGCGAACTCGCTGGCCTGGGCCTGGGAGCGCCTGGTCCGCACCCCGGACGCGCACGAGCGCCTGGTCGCGGCGGTGCGCTCCGGCGACGGGGCGGAGGAGGCGGTCGAGATGACGATCACCGAGACGATGCGCTCGCGGCCGGTGGTGCCGATCGTCGGCCGCCGCGTCAAGCGCCCCTGGCGCCTGGGCGATTACGCGGTCCCCGCCGACACCCCGGTCCTGATCAGCATCCTCCTCCTGCATCATCGCGAGGACCTCTATCCCGAGCCCTACGAGTTCCGCCCCGAGCGCTGGGCAGACCGCAAGCCGGGGACCTACGAGTGGCTGCCGTTCGGCGGCGGCATCCGCCGCTGCCTCGGCGCGGCGCTGGCGATGGCCGAGCAGCGCGTCGTCCTGGAGGCGATGGCGCGCCGCCTAGACCTCGAAGCCGCCGAGCCGGAGCCCGAGCGCGCCCTGCACCGCAACGTGACGATGATCCCGCGGCACGGCGCGCGGGTCGTCATCAGGTC
>DASTGL010000240.1:0-11316 GCA_035719145.1 Solirubrobacterales bacterium | reverse complement strand
AAACTCTCGATCCCCCGCGACACCTTCGCCGAAATCCCCGGCTACGCGCCGACGAAAATCAACGCCGCCTACTCGTTCGGCGGCGCCGCCCTGCAGATCAAGACGATCGAACAGTTCCTCGGGATCCAGGTCGACCACGTCGCGATCGTCGACTTCACCGGCTTCGAAAAGCTGATCGACGCGGTCGGCGGCGTCGAAGTCGACGTGCCCCAGAAGCTCTGCGCCGACATCAACGGCGGCGCCGGCGGCGGTCAAGGCGGCGTCACCCTGCGCCTGCACAAGGGCACGAACACCCTCGACGGCGAAAAGGCGCTGGCGTACTCGCGGGTGCGCGAGCCGGTCGAATGCCCCGGCCCCGGCAAGAGCGCCTACACCCTCGGCTACAACGACTACAACCGCGAGCAGGCCCAGCAGTCGGTGATCAACGGGATCAAAAGCCGGCTCACCGACCCCCTCCGCCTACCCTACAACTTCCTCCACGGCCCGATCATCGGCTGGCAGGCGCCGAAAGCCTTCGTCAGCGACATGGGCTTCTTCACGATGCCCCAGCTGATCCTCGCGGCCTCGATCGGCGGCGGCTCAGCCGCCGAAGTCTTCTGCGTCAAGCAGCTGAGCGGCTGCGGCGAAGGGCCCGAAGGCTCGGTCGAAGTCCCGCAGTCCCTGCGCAAGAAGGCCGTGCACAGGTTCCTCCACGGCTAGGGCCACGGGTGGAGAGTTAGTGCCCCTATAGGACGGTTAACTCGCCACTCGTCAGTCGGCGGTCGAGGCGGCCGGCTTCGAGTCGGACTTCGACTCGCTCTTGCCGGAGCTCGACTTCGACTCGCTGCTCGAGCCGCTGTCGCCGCTCTTCTCGCCGCCTCCCTCGGAGCCGCCGTTGCCGCCGCCGCGCTTGGTCCCGTAGTCGGTGTTGTGGAAGCCGGAGCCCTTGAAGTGGATCGCCGGCGGGGTCAGCACGCGGGAGGCGGGGGCGCCGCACTCCTCGCACTTGGTCAGCGGCTCGTCGGTCATCCGCTGGATCACGTCGAAGACGTGGCCGTTCTCGCATTTGTACTCGTAGATCGGCATGGCGGCCCGGGATTATCGCAGCCGCTACCGTTCCCGCCATGGCGACCGAGCAGGGAACCCGTCCAACCGAGGTGACGATGGAGGAGATCGTCGCGCTGTGCAAACGGCGCGGCTTCGTCTTCCCTTCCTCGGAGATCTACGGCGGCCTCGGCTCGACCTACGACTACGGCCACTACGGCGTCTTGCTGAAGAACAACGTCAAAGCCGAGTGGTGGAAGGCGATGCTGACCGAGCGCGACGACATCGTCGCCCTGGACTCGGCGATCCTCCAGCACCCGCGCGTCTGGGAGGCCTCGGGCCACCTCGAAGGCTTCACCGACCCGCTCGTCCAGTGCCTCGGCAAGTGCAAGAAGCGCTGGCGGGAGGACCATCTGCGCGAGGCGGTCGAAGCCGAAGGCGGCGACCCGAACGCGGAGCTGCGCTGCCCCGAGTGCGGCGGCGAGCTCTCCGAGCCGCGCCAGTTCAACCTGATGTTCGAAACCCACGTCGGCCCGGTCGCCGAGGAGGGCTCGACCGTATACCTGCGCCCGGAGACCGCCCAGGGCATCTTCATCAACTTCAAGAACGTGATGGCCTTCGCGCGCAAGAAGCCGCCCTTCGGGATCGCCCAGGTCGGCAAGTCCTTCCGCAACGAGATCACCCCGGGCAACTTCATCTTCCGCACCCGCGAGTTCGAGCAGATGGAGATGGAGTACTTCACGCCTCCCTCCGAAGCCGAGAAGTGGCACCAGCACTGGATGGCCGAGCGCGAGCGCTGGTACACCGAGCTCGGCATCCGGCCCGACCACCTGCGGGTCCGCGCCCACGGCGAGGACGAGCTCTCCCACTACTCCTCGGCAACCAGCGACATCGAGTACCTCTTCCCGATCGGCTGGTCGGAGCTGGAGGGGATCGCCAACCGCGGCGACTTCGACCTCACCCAGCACGCCAAGTTCTCCGGCGAGAAGCTCGAGTACTTCGACCAGCAGACCAAAGAGCGCTACGTCCCCCACGTGATCGAGCCCGCTGCCGGCGCCGACCGCGCCACCCTCGCCTTCCTCGTCGACTCCTACGAGGTCGAGGAAGTGGAGGGCCGCCAGCGCACCGTCCTGCGCCTGCACCCGCGCCTGGCCCCGGTCAAGGTCGCCGTCCTCCCCCTCGTCTCCAAGGACGGCCTGCCCGAGAAGGCCCGGGAGATCTTCGCCGACCTCCGCCGCCGCCTCCCCACCGAGTTCGACGAAGGCGGCTCGATCGGCAAGCGCTACCGCCGCCAGGACGAGATCGGCACCCCCTGGGGCATCACCGTCGACCACCAGACGATGGAGGACGACACCGTCACCCTCCGCGACCGCGACTCCCTTGAGCAGGTCCGCGTCCCGATCGAGGGCCTCGGCGACGACCTGGTCGCCCGCCTCGCCGCACCCTGGCGCTCGCCGAAGCTCGGCTGACTTTCTTCGCCCGAACCTCGCCCGATTAAAGGGCTGGGCCCGCGCCGGCCGAAATGGCTTGAGAACGCCTAAAAACGAACGGGAGAGACATGGCCTACGAGATGAAACTGCGCGGCACCGAGCATGAGGTGAAGGTGCGAAACCCCTGGGCCGTGGCCCTGCTGCCGATCGTCACCCTCGGCATCTACCACTTCGTCTGGTGGTACAAGATCAACAAGGAGCTGAAGGCCTACGGCGAAGCCAAGGGATATGACCTCGGCCAGAACCCGACGAACTCGCTGCTGGCGCTGGTTCCGGGCTTCCTGATCATCGTCCCGCCGCTGGTCAGCTACTACCGCGGCACCAAGCGCGTGCAGGGCGCCTCGAAGATCTCCGGCCGCGAGCCGGTCAGCGGCTGGATCACCCTGATCCTCTACCTGCTGCTCTCGCCGGCGATGTTCGCCTACCTGCAGGTCTCCCTGAACCACGTCTGGGAGCAGGAGGCCGAAGCACTGCCGGGACAGGCGATCCCGCCCTCCTCCGGCGACGACATGCCGCCGCGCCTGGAGGGGACCGACTCGGAGGCGGCGCGCTAGGCGCCCAGGAACTCGAGGACGCGGCCGGCGTCCGCCTCCAGCGCCGCCGCGTCCTTCTTCTTCACCTCTTGGAGGTGCTCGATCGTCACCTTGCCGCCGGCGAGGCGCCAGGTCGAGACCGCCCGCCCCTCGACCATCGCAAAGGGGCGGAGGAGGCCGTTGTCGGTGACGAGCAGCTTGTGCGGGCCGATGATCTCCTCGCGTGAGGTCCAGCCGAGCAGGACCGGGTCGTAGGCGCCGAGCAGCCGCGGTGGCGGCAGCGGCGCCGGCTCCGGCGTGCCCTTCAGCTCGACCAGGCCGTCCTCGCGCTCGACCAGCTGCCTGGCGATCGCCGCCAGCCCGGCGCGGGCGTCCCGAAGCGGCAGCCCCGCCCACCGCGCCAGGTCGCGGTCGCCGGCGGGCGCGTGCCCGACCAGGTAGCGGCGCGCCAGCTCGGCCAGCGCCTTCTCGCGATCGACCGGCTCCTGTGGCCCAAGCCAGTCGCGGACGAGGACGTAAGCGTGCTCCTTGCCGATCATCGGCCCGCGCACGGTGATACCGCGCAGGGTGCTGAGGAAGAGCAGGTGGACGAGCGCCTGGCCGGCCGTCGGCACGCCCGCACGCTCCAGCCGCTCGCGCAGCTGCGGCCGGGTCAGGGGCCCCTCATCGGCGAGCGCCCGCTCGATCGCCCTCGTCCCCTTCTCGGCCGCGTCCTCGCTCACCCCCTCCTGCCGCAGCCGCCGCGTGTTCGAAGTCAGGAGCGGCGGCGTCGTCAACGCGTGCAGCCACGGGTAGTCCTCGCTGCGGACAAGGTGCAGGGTGCCGCGGTTGAGCCAGGTGATCAGCAGCGAGCGCTCCTCGCTCAGCTCCCTGTCGACGTCGGCAGCGGCGACGCCTTCGGTGCGCGACCGCACCGCCAACCGCGCCCCGCGCGGGTCCTGCGCCTGCACCGCCAGTAACCGCTCGGCGACCTGCTCGGGCGAGCGCAGCGGCGCGCCGGCAAGGGCCTGTGCGGTCAGTCGTTCGGGGAGAGGGGCTCGTGCCACGGCCCCAATGATGAAGAGCGCTACGCGACCTTGAGCAATTCGACGAGGAAGACCAGCGTCGCGTTGGGCGGGATCGGAAAGCTCCCCTGCGGTCCGTAGGCGAGGCCCGGTGGGATGATCAGTTCCCGCTGGCCGCCGACCTTCATCCCGGCCAGCCCCTTTTCCCAGCCTTCGATCACTCCCTGGGCTCCGAGCTTGAAGCTGAAGGGTTCGTCATTCCCCCAATTGGCGTCGAACGGCTTCTTGTTTTCGTAAAGAACGCCGACGTAGTGGACGGTGATCTGGTCACCGGGTTTCGCCACGGGACCCGACCCGGTCTTTTTGTCCACGACAACCAGCTTCTTCGGCGGCGGCCCCGAAGGCACGTGCGGCTGCGGCAGTTCGGCCAGCCGTTTTTCTTCTTTTTCTTCCGTCTTCTTTCGAGCTGCTTCCGCTTCCTTTTCTTTCTTGGCAGCCGCCCGTTCTTCCCGTTCCACCATTTCCAGCGCCTTTTCACCGGCGCTCTGGGTCGAGTCGGAGGAACCGCCGCACCCCGCGACCAAGGGGACCAGGCAGACGAGAATAATCAGGAAGATTCGTCGCATGTGCGGCATCCTACGCAATTTCGCGCGCGTTTGCGCGCGTTCTCAACGGCGCCGCTTGGGCAACTCGTCTACCGCGCCGGCCTCGATCTTCAGCACCACCCCGCGCTCGTGGATCGAGTCGACCTCCGGCGCGTCGACGAAGCGGTGGCCGCCGGGGCCGGCGCTGGTGTCGAAGATGATGCCGTCGAAGATGTGGGTGGGGCGATCGCCGAGGACGCGGGTGACCCGCCCGACGTGCTCTCCGTCGCGCGAGTAGACGGGGGTCCCGCGCTGCAGCACGAGGTATGAGATCGCGACGCCCAGATCCTCCATCGCGGCGAGCCTAGCCGAACGCGGCGCCGGTCTTGGAGGAGCCGCTTAGACTGGCTGCTGGGGAGAAAGTCCGACCGGGAGGAACGATGGGCCTGAATCTCGCTTCGATCGTCACCGACAGCGCCGCGCGGGCGCCGGAGGCCGTCGCCGTTCGTCTCGGCCCCCTGGGGTTGACCTATGGCGACCTCGACGACCGCAGCGCCCGCCTGGCAGCGCTCGTGCGGGAGAGAGGGCTAGAGCAAGGCGACCGGGTCGGAGTGATGCTGCCCAACGTCCTCGAGTTCCCGATCTCCTACTACGGCGTTCTCCGCGCCGGCGGCGTCGTCGTACCGATGAACGTGCTGCTGAAGCGCCGCGAGATCGCCTTCTACCTCGAGGACTCCGGCGCGAAGCTGTTGCTCGCCTGGCACGGATTCGCCGAGGAGGCGCGCGGCGGTGCCGAGGATGCCGGCGCCGAGCTGATCGAGGTCGAGCCGGAGTCATTCGCCGAGCTGCTCGGCGACCGCGAGCCGGAAACCGAGCTCGCCGACACCGCCGAAGAGGACACCGCGGTCATCCTCTACACCTCGGGCACCACCGGCAAACCGAAGGGCGCCGAGCTGACCCACTTCAACCTCTCGCGCAACGCCGACATCGCCTCCCGCACTACTGCCAGCGTCACCGCCGGCGACGTCGTCCTCGGCGCCCTCCCCCTCTTTCACTCCTTCGGCCAGACCGTCAGCATGAACGCCTCGCTGCGGGTCGGCGCCACCCTCACCCTGCTGCCGAAATTCGACCCTGGCGAGGCGCTCGAGATCATGCAGCGCGAGCGCGTCACCCACTTCTACGGGGTGCCGACGATGTACGGGGCGCTCCTCCACCACCCCGGCCGCGAGGACTACGACACCTCCACCCTGCGGATCTGCATCACCGGCGGCGCCTCGATGCCGGTCGAGGTGCTGCGCGGCTTCGAGGGGGCCTTCGAGTGCGAGCTGCTCGAGGGCTACGGGCTCTCGGAGACCTCGCCGGTCGCCTGCACCAACCATCCGGGCCGCCCGCGCAAGCCCGGCTCGATCGGCGTGCCGATCGAAGAGGTGGAGATGAAGCTGGTCGACGAGGACGACGAGGAGGTGGCGCCGGGCGAGGTCGGCGAGATCGTGATCCGCGGCCACAACATCATGAAGGGCTACTGGCAGCGGCCCGAGGCGACCGAGGAGGCGATGCGCGGCGGCTGGTTCCACAGCGGCGACATGGCCCGCATCGACGAGGACGGCTACTTCTTCATCGTCGACCGCAAGAAGGACCTGATCATCCGCGGCGGCTACAACGTCTACCCGCGCGAGGTCGAGGAGGTCCTCTACGAGCACCCGAAGATCCGCGAAGCCGCCGTCCTCGGCGTCCCGCACGACCAGTGGGGCGAGGAGATCGGCGCCGCCGTCGTCCTCCACGACGGCGAGGAGCTCGCGCCGGAGGAGGTGAGAGAATACGTAAAGGAGCGGATCGCCGCCTACAAGTACCCGCGGATCGTCTGGTTCGTGGGGGAGCTGCCGAAAGGGCCGACGGGCAAGATCCTCAAGCGCGAGATCGAGGCGCCCGCGGAGAGCAAGACTGGCGCTCAGGGTCAATAGCTGATTAACTCCGGATCGCCCGAGTAATAAAACCAGTCTGCTTGGGACCATCTACAGCAGCGCGCTTAGGGAGGCGCCCTGCGTTCACAAGGGAGAACCATGGTCACTAGACGACTGGCGACGTTCGTCGCCGCAATCGCGGTCTGCGTCGCTGCGGCGGTGCCGGCCACCGCCTCGGCCCAGGACCCGATCCTGTTCGTGCACGGCTGGAGCGAGAGCGCATCGCTCTGGAACACGATGATCGGCCGCTTCGAAAAAGACGGATACGCGAAATCGGCCCTGATGGCCTACAGCTACAACACCTCGCAGTCGAACAAGGTCGACGCGGAAAAAGAAGTCAAGTCACACGTCGAAACGCTGCTGAAAAACAACCCGGGTGCGACGAAGGTCGACATCATCGCCCACTCGATGGGGAGCCTCAACACCCGCTGGTACATCAAGTTCCTCGGCGGCGAATCGAAGGTCGACGACTGGGTCTCGCTAGGCGGCCCGAAC
Organism: Solirubrobacterales bacterium; assembly: GCA_035719145.1. Taxonomy (GTDB): domain Bacteria; phylum Actinomycetota; class Thermoleophilia; order Solirubrobacterales; family 70-9; genus VAYN01. Next base: position 4,226 of record DASTGL010000240.1, on the reverse strand, counting down.
CACGGCACCGAAACGGCGAATGCCTGTGCCTTCCAGGTCGCCTGCCAGGAGATGCAGGTCGGCTCCAAATTCCTCAGCGAATTGAACGCCGGCGACGAGACGCCCGGCGTCGTCAACTACGGCACCTGGTGGTCGCCGTGCGACGAAATCATCAACCCGGACGAAAGCGTCATCCTCAGCGGGGCGACGAACCACAAAACCGCGTGCATGACGCACGCCGCCCTCACGACCGACGAAACGGTCTACAAAGAAGTCCGCGAATTCGTCAAATAGGTCGGTGAATGCGGGGTCCTGGCCACGACCCGGGGCCCCGCTTTCTTTACTGGCCAGCTGGCCAGGATCGCGGTAGTCTCCACGATGCCCGACCGCGACACCAAAAGGAGACGAGATGAGCGTCGCTTCTCAGCGCCTGATGGACAACATCACCTACGAGGATCTCTACCAGCGCTGGGAGCAGGGGAACTGGAGCGCCTACGACATCGACATGTCGAAGGACCGCGAGGGCTGGGATGCCCTCAGCGAGATCCAGAAGCGCTCGGCGATGTGGATCTACTCGATGTTCTATTACGGCGAGGACCGGGTCGCCGACACCCTCGCCCCCTACGTCACCGCCGCCCCGACCGAGGAGCAGTCCTACTTCCTGGCGACCCAGCAGGTCGACGAGGTCCGCCACTCGATCTTCTTCCATCGCTTCTTCAAGGAGGTGATCGGCGTCGGCGGCGAGTCCGTCCAGCAGACGCTCTCCTCCACCCTGCCGCAGCTCAACTGGGGCTACCGCGGCATCTTCGACCGCCTCGACCGGATGGCCGAGGAGCTGCGCAAGGACCGCTCGGTGCCGAAGTTCGCGCAGGCGATCACCCTCTACCACCTGATCGTCGAGGGCAGCCTCGCCCAGCCCGGCCAGCACTTCATCGAGGATTTCTTCGCCTCCGAAGAGACGATGCCCGGCTTCAGCGAGGGGATGGCGAACGTCTCCCGCGACGAGCAGCGCCACATCGGCTTCGGCGTCAAGGTCCTCTCCGAACTGCTCGAGGAAGGCGCGCCGGGCTGGGAGGAGAACCGCGCCGCGGTGATCGAGCTGCTGAAAGAAGTCCTCCCCTACATGCCCGGCGTCTTCTCGCCCCCTGGCCTCGACCGCGCCTACACCGAGTGCTACGGCTTTTCGATCGAGGACATCCTCGCCTTCGGTTTCAAACTGGTGCGCCAGCGCTGGCGGACGATCGGCTACCCGACCGAGGAGATGCCGCCCGGCGTCTTCCCCTTCGACCCCGATAAATCCGAGGAGGAGATCGCCGCCGAGCAGGTGCAGATGCTGATGGGCGGCGTCGTCGGCAACCCCGGCGCGAAGGAGCCCGAAGCCTCGCCGGAGCTGCAGCGCCTCCACTTCGACATCCTCACCCGCGTCGCCAACCCGGCCGCGGCCAACGGCTCGCCGTTCGTCCTGCAGTGGCGCTTCACCGACGCCGAACCGTGGCACCTCGTCCTCGACAACGGCTCGACCCGGGCCGAAGCCGGCGAAGCGTCGAGGCCGAACGTGACGATCGAGGCCAGCTGGGCCGACTGGATCGCCTCCGGCAAGCCCGACGCCGACCGCCTGAAGATGCTCATGCAGCGCCGCATCCGCCCCAAGGGCAAGGTCCGCGACCTCGCCCGCATGCGCAAGGTCTTCGGCTAGCGCGACCAGGTCGTTTCCACCATTTGAGCCCCTATAGGGGCCACAAGGGTGGAAACGTTTAAGAGATCGGCGGGCGGGCGTCCGCCCATGGGCGCTCGGCCTCGATCTGGGCGGCGAGCGAGAGCAGGGTCGCCTCGTCGCCGGGGCGGCCGATGATCTGCACAGCGAGCGGCAGGCCGTCGGCGGCGAAGCCGGCGGGCACCGACATCGCTGGGTTGCCGAGATGGTTCCAGGGGACGCAGTAGGGATAGAACCGGCCCATCCCGACGACGGTCCGCAGAGCCCCCATCCCCTCCCATTTGCGGACCGGGGGTGCCGTCCCGCCCATCACCGGGGTCATCAGCACGTCATGGGAGTGAAAGATCGTGTTGACCCGCTCGGCGTCGGCCTTCTGCGCCTTCAGCGCGTTCTGGAAGACGGGCTCGGGGATCATCCGGCCGAGGCGGCCGAAGCCGCGAGCGCGCCTTTCGAGCCGCTGCGGCTCCGGCGTACTGGCGACGTCTTCTGCGCCGCCCCGCAGGTAGCGGGGAATCATGTTGTTGCCGATCGTCCCCCACTGCGGTGCCTGCTCGGCGGTCTCGTGTCCAAGCGAGCGCAGCGTCTCGACCATCGAGGCGACGGCGCCGCGGGCGCTGTCGTCGACGCTCGGCGGGATCGCCGAAGGCGGCGGCTTGGTCGTGAAGGCGACCCGCAACTTTCCAGGCGGCGTTCGGGCAGAATCGACGAAGGGCCGCTCCGGCGCCGGCGGCGCGCCGGGCTCCTCCGAGCCACCGGCGGTGAGGTCGAGCCAGAGGGCGGTGTCGGCGACGTTGCGGCTGAGGCAGCCGTTGACGGAGAGGCCGTTCCAGTGTTCGACGAACGGGTCGATCGAGATACGGCCGCGCTGCGGCTTCAGCCCGAAGAGCCCGCAGCAGGCGGCGGGGATGCGGATCGAGCCGGCGCCGTCGGAGGCGGAGGCGAACGGCACGAGGCCGGCTGCCACCGCCGACCCGGAGCCGCCGCTGGAGCCGCCGGGCGTGCGCTGAGGGTCCCAGGGGTTCCGCGTCACGCCCCAGGTAGCCGACTCGGTGAAGCCGAACATCGCCAGCTCGGGCAGGTGCGTCTTGCCGATGACGATCGCGCCGGTCTCGCGCAGCCGCCTGACCATCTCGTCGTCATGCTCGGCGGGTCCGGGAAAGGCGTCGGTCCCGAAGCTCGTCGTCTCGCCGGCGAGGTTGTGGTTGTCCTTGAGCGCGATCGGCACGCCCAGCAGCGGCCGCTCGTCGCCCGCCCGCACCCGGGCCTCGGCCTGCTCGGCTTCGAGCATCGCCCGTTCCCGCAGCACCACGCGGAAGGCGTTCAGCTGGGGGTTGAGCCGCTCGATCCGGTCGAGGTAGAGGCCGACGAGCTCGGTCGCCGAGACCTCGCCGCTGCGGACCATCTCCGCCTGCCGGGTGGCCCCGGCAAACGCCAGCTCGTCTCCACCTTGGCTCACTAGCCAATCCTATTGCCGACGGGACGAAAACGGTCCATATAGGCCCGTTTTCGTCCCGTCGGTGCCTGGCCTATGCCTTGGCCGGCTCGGGCTCCTCGGCGGAGCCCTCGAAGCTGAGGTCCGGCAGGGCGCGGTCGAGCCAGCTCGGCATCCACCAGTTCCAGCGGCCCATCAGCTTCATCGCCGCCGGGACGAGGATGAGGCGGACGAGGGTGGCGTCGAGGGCGATCGCGACGGCGCAGCCGAGGCCGAGCTCCTTGATCGAGGGGACGCCGGTGAGGACGAAGACGGCGAAGACCGCCGACATGATCAGCGCCGCCGAGGAGATCGTGCGGGCGCTCGAGGAGAGGCCCTCGGCGACGGCGCGCTCGTTATCGCCGTGGGCCATGTAGCGCTCGCGGATCCGCGACATCAGGAAGACCTCGTAGTCCATCGAGAGGCCGAAGACGACGGCGAAGATCAGCGGCACGTTGATCGTGTCCAGCGCCCCCTGGCTTTCGAAGCCGAGGAAGCCGTCGAGCCAGCCCCACTGGAAGATCGCCACGAGGATGCCGAAGGCCGCGCCGATCGAGAGCAGGTTCATCAGCACCGCCTTCAGCGGCAAGAGCAGCGAGCGCAGCATCACCATCAGAACCAGGAAGCTGAGGGCGAGGACGAAGAGGATGATCTTCCACATCGAGCCGCCGATCTGACCGCGGACGTCGTGGCTGCGCGCCGTCTCGCCGCCGACGTTGACTTCAGCCTGCTGCGCCAGCGCCGAGCCGGGAACGACGGTGTCGCGTAGGCGTTCGACCACTGCCACCGCTGCGTCGGACTCGCTGCCGGCCTGCGGCGTCGCCTGGATCAGGACCTCGTCGCCGGCGAAGGCCGGGGCGCCGACGGCCGACACCCCCGGCGTCGCTGCGAGTTTGCGGCGGAAAGCGGCGACCGCCGCTTTGCCGCTCGCGCCGGGCGCCCCGTCGAAGGCGGCGACGATCTGTACCGGGTCGGTGCCGCCGCCGAGCTGGGCGGAGGCGAGTTCGTTGCCGACCCGGACGTCGCTGTCCTTGGGGAACTGCGAGAGCGCCTCGGTCCCGG
>DASTGL010000239.1:0-3480 GCA_035719145.1 Solirubrobacterales bacterium | reverse complement strand
GCAGTCGACCCGGTAGCGCTTGGGCCCGAGGAGGATCCAGTCGTTGAAACGGGGCAAGGGCAGGTGGTGGCGGCGGAGGAAGGGCGCGAAGCGTTCCTCCAGCCCAGGGCGCTTACGTCCCGGCGGCTCTTCCTTCAGGCGGTCGAGAGCGAAACGCACCTTCCGCGAGCCTCGTTTCCCCGGGTAGCGCTCCAAGAGATCCGGAAGCGAGAGCCGGTCCCAGCGGTTCAGGTATTCGGCCTCCTTGATCATCGCCACCACGGCGTCGACGTCTCCGTGAGGAGCGAGGTCGAAGATCGTCCGGTGGGCCGAGGTCGTCGGGATCCCCTCGTGGACCGCCTGCTCATCCGCCGGGACAATCGAGAAGTGCCGGCGAATCCGCTTGGTCGAGGTGCTCTTGTGCGGGACCGTGACGTGAATCGCGCCGCCCGAGTAGCCGCGGATGCCCCAGAGAGCCGCTGCGGTGTGATGACTGAGCAGCGCTTCGGGTCCGGACGCGAGCACGGCAGCCATCCACCACCCTTGACGCGTGAGCAGTTGCCGCGGAGAAACCGAGTAGATGCCGGCGTAGAGGGGATGGAGTCGCCCACCTGCAACGCGATGTTGGATTGCGTCCTTGCCGAGACCGAGCGCGAGCAACTGCCTTCGCGCTACGCAACCATGCTGTCGTCTAGTCAGCGCTGCAATCGCCCGATCCCATCCGGGCTCTCGATGCTCCTCTCGGCGAGACCGTGAAATTGCGCCTATACGACGATCTTTCACGGACTCGCGGGGCATGCTTGGAGCGTTTCGGGTTAGGGCGCACGGGTGGCGCGCACGTTTCGAATTTTCTGAAACGGGGGGGCGCCGTAACTCGAAACGCTCCTTTGTGTAGCCCCTCGCGTGACCCCTGAGCCTTTGAGCGCGGAGCGGCTGGCGTCTTACCACGCCTATACGCGCAAGCACAGCGTCAACTGGCCGATGTACCACCTGGCTCGGGCCTTCCTGCTGCCGTTCTTCCTCGTCTTCTTCCGGCTCGCCCGGCTGGGGCGGGACTACGGGAAGGCGAAGGGCGGGGTGATCGTCGCCGCCAACCACCGCAGCTTCCTCGATCCCTTTGTGGTCGGCGCCGCTTTGCCCTGGCGGCGGCCGATGAACTACATGGCCAAGGTCGAGCTGTTCGAGAAACGCTGGCAGGGATGGGTTCTCTCGCGCCTCGGCGCCTTCCCGGTCCGGCGCGGGGAGTCAGACGAGGAGGCGATGCTGACCGCGCGGATGATCGCCGAACGCGGCGGCGCCGTCTGCATCTTCCCCGAGGGGACGCGGATCCGCCGCGGCACGCTTGCCAACCCGAAGCGGGGGGTCGGCCGCCTCGCCCTGCAGACCGGAGCGGTGGTGATCCCGACCGCCGTGCTCGGCACCGAACACGTCCGCCGCGGCTGGCGCATCCGGCCGCGCAAGTGCAAGGTGCGGATGGGGCCGCCGATGACCTTCCCCCGCGCCGAGGAGCCCTCGCCGGCGCTGGCGGAAACGGTGACGGCGCGGATCTGGCCCAACGTGCTGCTGCAGTGGGAAGACCTCGGCGGCCTGCCGCCGATGCGCCGCGCCGCGGTGATCGGCGCCGGCAGCTGGGGGACGGCGGTCGCGGTGCTGCTCGCCCGCGGCGGCCTCGAGGTTCAGCTCGGCGCGCGAACGCAGGAGCGGGCCGAGGAGATGATCGAGGACGGCGAGAACAAGCGCTACCTGCCGGGCGTGCCGCTGCCGGAGGCGATCGACGTCCGGCCGGCCTCCTCGATCGAGCTCGCCGGCCTCGACCTGATCTGCCTCGCGATCCCCTCGGCACAGCTGCCGCAGGCGGTGGGGGCGATCGCCGACCGGGTCAGCTCCCGCAGCGCGGTGCTGATGCTGACCAAGGGCGTGATCGCCCCGCAGGGCGTGCTTCCCTCCGACTACGTCGGCGAGCGGGTGCGGGCGCGCGGGATCGCCTGCCTCGGCGGCCCCGCCCACGCGCGCGAGGCGGTCTCCGGCTCGGCGGCGCTCGTCCTCGGCTCGGCCGACGAGGAGCTGCGGGCCCAGGTCGGCGAAGTCTTCCATCGCGCCGGCCTCGTCTGCGAGCGCTCCCACGACGTCACCGGGGTCGAGATGGCGGGCGCGGCGAAGAACGCCGCCGCCCTGGCCGCCGCGGCGGCCGAGCCGCACGGGCTGAACGCGGCCGGGATCGCGGTCGCGGCGATCTGGCGCGAGTGCATCGATTACGCGAGGCGGCAGGGGGCCGAGCTCGAGACCTTCGCCGGCCTCGCCGGGGTCGGCGACCTGACCGCGACGATGATGGCCCCGACCGGCCGCAACCGCCGCGCCGGCGAGCTGCTCGGGACCGGCACCCCGGCGAAGGAGATCCCCGGCAAGATCGGCCAGGCTTCCGAGGGGCTGGACACGGTGCCGCTGCTGGCCGAAGCGGTCGCCGCTTCGGGAGTCGAGGCCGCGGCGCTCTCCGGCCTGGCGGATCTGATCGGCGGCAAGTGCGACTCCGAGGAGTGGATCGCGACGCTGCGCGAAGTCGAGCGTCAGAGGAGGGCTGCGTGATGCTGATGGCTGAAGATGAAGGCGTAGGCTTGGCCGGTGAGCGGCCCCGAGGAGAACGTCGAGCCGGCCGAGCTGGCTCCGGCGGCCAAGGCCGAGCTCGACCGCGCCTTCGAGGACTTCTACCGGGACCACCTGCGCGACGTCTACTCCTACGCCTATTACCGGGTCGGGAACCATCACGACGCCGAGGACCTGACCGAGCAGGCCTTCCTCCAGGCCTACCGCCACTTCGACCGGGCGCGGCGCGAGTCCGACGGGCGGCCGCTGCGGCCCTGGGTGATCCGGATCGCCCACAACCTCGCCTCGAACTACTACCGCGACCGCTCCCGGCGCCCGCAGACGACCCTGGAGAACGCCGACCCGATCGCCACCCGCCACGACACCGAGGCGATCGCCGAGGGGCGCGAGGAGCTGCGGCAAGTGATGGCGCACCTGGAGCACCTCTCCGACGACCGCCGCGAGGCGCTGATCATGCGTTTCGCCCTCGGCATGGACAACCGCGAGATCGCGCGGGCGCTGGGCCGCACCGACGGCGCCACCAAGGTGCTGATCCATCGCGCGATCAAACAGCTGCAAGAGGAGATGGAAGATGAGAGACCCGAGTGAAACGCTGAGCGGGTCGACCTGGGACGTCGAGGCGCTGCTGACCGACGCGCTGCGCCCGATCGAGCCGCCCGAGCGGCTCTCCGCCCGCCTCGAGGACACCCTGGCGGCGATCACCCAGGCTGCCGCCGAGGAGCTCTCCGACTGGGCCGAGGAGCTCTCCGAGGAAGAGCTGCGGGCGCTGCGCGATCCTCGCAACTGGGTGCGGCCGGTGGTTGCGGTCGGCGCCGGCGGGGTCGCGACCGGGGCACTGGTGCTGCTGGAGATGCGCCGCCGCAGCCGCCAGCGCGGCGAGCGCGGCCTACGCGCGGTTGC
>DASTGL010000238.1:0-6879 GCA_035719145.1 Solirubrobacterales bacterium | reverse complement strand
CGAAGCGGAGGGGAGGTCAATTCCGGAGGAGGGACACGACCGCCCTCCCCGCCAACTGCGTCCCGCGCCCCTGCTTTACTCCCGCCGGTGCATCCCGTCTCCGCCGGGTGGAAGATCCCCCTTCGCCCGTCCGTTTTCCTCGTGCTGGCGCTGGTTTTCGGCTCTGTGGCCCTCTACGGATGTGGGACCGTCGTCAGCCGCGAAAAGCTCGAGTTCGCGATTGAAAGCAGCCTGGAAAACTCGATTCATGAAAAGATCAAGCAGGTCGAATGCCCTTCCGATGAGTCAGTTGACCCGGGCGCGACCTTCACGTGCGACGTGATTTTTTCCGATGACAGGCGGGAAGTAGCGACCTTGAAGATCCGCAACGAGGAGGCAGACATCTCGATGGTCAGCCTCAAACCGAAAAAATAGAGAGAGGCGAATGAGCGACCTGACGACTGCCCCTGACGAGCTGACGACCCACGCCAAACTTCTCAGCTGGGTGGACGAAATCGCCTCGCTCACCGAACCGGACTCCGTCTACTGGTGCGACGGCTCCGCCGAGGAGTACGACCGCCTCGCCCAGACCCTGATCGACGCCGGCACCTTCGAGAAGCTCGACGAAGCCAAGCGCCCGAACTCCTACCTCGCCCTCTCCGACCCCGCCGACGTCGCCCGGGTCGAAGACCGCACCTTCATCTGCTCCGACAAGGAGGAGGACGCGGGCCCGACCAACAACTGGCGCGCCCCGGCGGAGATGCGCGCGACCCTCAACGACCTCTTCAAGGGCTCGATGAAGGGCCGGACGATGTACGTCGTCCCCTTCTCGATGGGCCCGCTCGGCTCCGAGATCTCCGAGATCGGGGTGCAGCTGACCGACTCGGCCTACGTCGCCACCAACATGCGGATCATGACCCGGATGGGCAAGGCCGCCCTCGACGTGCTCGGCTCCGACGGCGAGTTCGTCCCCTGCGTCCACTCGGTCGGGATGCCGCTGACCGAGGGCGTCGAAGACGTCTCCTGGCCCTGCAACGAGGCCAACAAGTACATCGTCCACTACCCCGAGACCCGCGAAATCTGGTCCTTCGGCTCGGGCTACGGCGGCAACGCCCTGCTCGGCAAGAAGTGCTTCGCGCTGCGGATCGCCTCGGCGATGGCCCGCGACGAGGGCTGGCTCGCCGAGCACATGCTGATCCTCAAATTGACCTCGCCCGAGGGCAAGGTCAAGTACATCACCGGCGCCTTCCCCTCCGCCTGCGGCAAGACCAACCTGGCGATGCTGGTCCCGACCCTGCCCGACTGGAAGGTCGAGACCGTCGGCGACGACATCGCCTGGATGAAATTCGGCGACGACGGGCGTCTGCACGCCGTCAACCCCGAGGCCGGGTTCTTCGGCGTCGCCCCGAACACGAGCCACAAGACGAACCCGAACGCGATGGACACGATCGAGCGCAACACGATCTTCACCAACTGCGCCAAGACCGACGACGGCGACATCTGGTGGGAGGGGATGACCGGCGAGCCGCCGGCGCACGCGATCGACTGGCACGGCAACGACTGGACGCCTGAGTCCGAGACCCCCGCCGCGCACCCGAACGCCCGCTTCACCACCCCCGCCGCCCAGTGCCCCTCGATCGCGCCGGAGTGGGAGGACCCCGCCGGAGTCCCGATCGACGCCTTCCTCTTCGGCGGCCGCCGCGCCACCGTGGTGCCGCTGGTCCAGGAAGCCTTCGACTGGGAGCACGCCGTCTTCATGGGGGCGACGATGTCCTCGGAGACGACCGCCGCCGCGGCCGGCGCCGTCGGCCAGCTGCGCTTCGACCCGATGGCGATGCTGCCGTTCTGCGGCTACAACATGGGCGACTACTTCGCCCACTGGCTGAAGATCGGCCAGCGCGAGGGCGCCGAGCTGCCGCGGGTCTTCTACGTCAACTGGTTCCGCAAAGACGACGACGGAAAGTTCCTCTGGCCCGGGTTCGGCGAGAACAGCCGCGTCCTCGAGTGGGTCTTCCGCCGCTGCGAAGGCGAAGGCGAGGCGGTCGAGACCCCGGTCGGGCTGCTGCCGGCCGAGGGCGAGATCAACACCGAGGGGCTCGACATCTCCGACGCGGCGATGAAGGAGCTGCTGAGCGTCGACCTCGAGAAGGTCAGGGAGCAGCTGCCGCAGGTGAAAGAGCACCTGGCCAAGTTCGGCGACAAACTGCCGGCCGCGGTCGGCGCCCAGCTCGAGGCGCTCGAACAGCGCCTCGGCTAGAGATTTTGAGCGGCCGGGGCGTCGAGGCGCTCCGGCCGTCTCTATGCAGGTCTATCGAAGTGCCGGCCGGCGGCCGACCATAAGCTTTCATGGTGTCGGCCCGGCGCACTAACCCGAAAAGAGCCAAACCCCAGGCGGCGGGAAAAGCGGAGAGGTTTCCTCCCGCGTCGACTCGCGCCTCCTTCTCGCTGCCGTCGATCACGCTGCTGGCCGCCATCGGCCTGCTGATCGTCGCCGCCGCCAACGCGCTCAGCCGCGCGACCCTGACCGAGACCTCGCTGATCTACTGGGCGGGGCTGCTGCTGATCGCCCTGCCGATCTTCTACAGGCTGAGCGCGAAAGAGCCGGACTACCGCGAACGCTTCCTCCTCGTCCTCCTTCTAGGGCTGGCCCTCTACGGCGTCAAGGTCATCCACGACGGCATCTACTTTACCTTCTCCGACGAGTTCGTCCACGCCTTCAACGCCGAGCGCATCGTCGAAACGCACCACCTGTACCACTTCAACCCGGGGATCCCGACGACCCCGCACTACCCGGGGCTGGAGGGCGCCACCTCGGCGCTGATGACGCTGACCGGGATGTCGAGCTACGGCGCCGGGACGATCCTCGTCGGCGCCGCCCGCCTCACCCTGATGGCGGCCCTCTTCTTCCTCTTCGCCCGCCTCGGCGGCTCGGCCCGCGGCGCCGGCCTCGGCGTCGCCATCTACACCGGCAGCTCCAACTTCCTCTACTGGGGCGCCCAGTTCTCCTACGAGTCCCTGGCCCTGCCGCTGATGGTCGTCGTGCTGATGGCGTTCACAGAACGCGAGGCCGGTCCGCTCGAGCGGCGTGCTCCCTGGACCCTGCTGATCGTGCTGGCGATCTTCGCGATCACGATCACCCACCACCTCACCTCCTATGGCGTTGCCCTCGTCTTCGTCGCGCTGGCGATCCTCTACCGGGTGATGAAGGTCGAGCGGCCGAACCCGTGGCCGCTGGCGCTGCTGGCGGTCGTCACCGCGGTCGGCTGGCTGCTGATCGCCGCCCGCTCGACCGTCGGCTACCTCTTCCCGGTTCTCGGCGACGCGATCAAGGCGATCTGGAACACCGCCTCGGGCGAGTCGGCGCCGCGGACGCTCTTCCACCAGTCCTCCAACGTCGCCGAAACCACGGGGGCGACGCCGCTGGCGGCGCGAGGGCTCGCCCTGCTCGCGGTGCTGATCCTGCTCGCCGCGATGGTGGTCGGGATCAGGCAGGCATGGCGTCGCCACCGCGACGAGCCGCTGGTCCTGCTCTTCATGGCGGCCGCGGTGGTCTTCTTCGGAGCGCTGGGGCTGCGCTTCGCTCCGGCCGCCTGGGAGACCGGCAACCGGGCCGGCGAGTTCCTCTTCATCGGCCTCGCCTTCGTCTCCATCTACGGGGCCGCCGAGCTGCTCCGTGCCGGCCCGAACCTGCGGCGGCGCCGGCTGCTGTTCACGGCGGCGCTCGGCGTCGTCCTCTTCGGCGGCGTCATCTCCGGCTGGCCCTGGGACGTGCAGTTGGCGCGACCGCTGCGGGTGACCGCCGACGGCAACGAGATCGACTCCGAATCGCTGGCCCTGGCCAAGTTCGCCGGCGGGCGGCTCGACGGCAGCCGCTTCGCCGCTCCCGAAGCCGAGGCGCGGGCGCTGCTCAGCCCCGGCGGCCAGATCGCCTTCGCCGGCCAGGGTCCCGACATCGAGGACATCGTCAACACCGGGCAGATCGAATCGTGGCAGCTCCCCCTGCTGCAGGAAAACCACCTTCCCTACGTCGTCGCCGACCGCCGCTTGGCCTCTGGCGACGTCATCCGCGGCTTCTACTTCACCGTCCCCGGCCGCTACAACGACGCCCTGCGGGAGCGGGGCGTCCTCCACAAGTTCTCCCGCCTGCCGGTGGCGCGGGTCTGGGACAGTGGCCGCATCGTCCTCTACGACTTGAAGGACAGGCCGTGAGGGGGCACCGCGACCTGACGATCGCCGCCGTCGCGGCCGTGCTCTGCGCGCTGGTCGCGGCGCTGGTGCCGGTGGAGGCGATCCGGGTGATCGCGGCCCTGCCGCTGACCCTGTACCTGCCGGGCTTCGCCCTGGTCGCCGCCAGCTTCGACGGCGAGGAGCTGCCGCCGCTGAAACGGGTGACGATCGAGGTCGCGGCGAGCCTGATCCTGCTGGTGCTGGGCGCCTTCGTCCTCAACGTCTTCCCCTTCGGGGTGACGACGGCGAGCTGGGCGGTGCTCCTGGCTGTGCTGGTGGTCGCCGGCTGCGCCTGGGCGGCCCGCCGCCGCGGCCGCGCCGAGCCGGTGCAGCGGCCGGCTTTCGCCGCGGTCGTCCGGCCGACGACCCGCAGCGTCGTCATGGTCGCCGCGGCGGCGCTGATCGGTGCCGCCTCGATCGCCCTCGCGGAGACGCCGCTGCCGGCCAAGCACGCCGACGGCTACACGGCCCTCTGGATGCTGCCCGCCGACGCCAAGGAAGAAGCGCTCGTGATCGGGGTGCAGAGCAACGAACAGCACCCCGCCGCCTACCGGCTCCAGGTCAGCCTGGGCGGCGAAAGCCAGTCAAAGACGTATCGGGTGAAGCTCGACCCGGGAGAGGAAAAGACGTTCAAGGTGAGCGTTCCTCCCCGCTCCAGCGGCAGGGAGCGCGCGGTCGCCTCGCTCTACCGCGAGGGCCGAACCGACCACCTCTTCCGCCGGGTGACGCGCTGGCTACCGAGGCAACAGACCTTCCCTTGAGCACCGCTCCGCTTTCCATCGACGTCGTCATCACCAACCACAACTACGCCCGCTTCCTGCCGGAGGCGATCGAGAGCGCCTGCGCTCAGACCCACCCCGCGGTGCACGTCGTCGTCGTCGACGACGGCTCGACCGACGGCTCGCGCGAGCTGCTGGAGGGCTACGCCGATCGCGTCGAGGTGGTGCTGAAGGAGCGGGGCGGGCAGGCTTCGGCCCTGAACGCGGGCCTCGAGCGCTGCCGCGGCGAGGTGCTGTTGGTGCTCGACGCCGACGACCGCCTGCGGCCGCGGGCGGCCGAGCGCGTGGCCGCGGCGTTTGCCGCCGACGAGCGGCTCTCCAAGGTCCAGTTTCCGATGGCGATCGTCGACGCCGAGGGCCGGCCGACCGGTGAGGTGAAGCCGGGAGGGCACCTGGTGGCCCCGACCGGCGACCAACGGCGGGCCGAGCTGCTTTATCCCTTCGACCTCCCCTGGCTGCCGGGAGGAGGCACCGGCTTTCGCACCGAGGTGGTGCGGCGGATCCTGCCGATCCCCGCCGCCGATTACCCGAGCAGCGGCGCCGACTGGTACCTCGTCCACCTGACCGCGCTGCTCGGCGAAGCAGCGCTCTTGGATGAGGTCTGCGCCGAGTACCGCGTCCACGGCGGCAACGCCTACCAGCAGGATCGCGACGAGATCGACCTCGACCACGTGCGCGAGTCGATCCTCTTCGCCGCGGCGACGACTCGCTCGCTGGAAGCGCTGGCGGCCGAGCTCGGGCTCGCGCACCCGCGCCCGATCCTCTCCTGCGCCGACCTCGCCAACCGGCTGGTCTCGCTGAGGCTCGAGCCCGAGCGCCACCCGGTTTCCGGCGACCGGCCGCTGGGGCTGCTCGGCAAGGCCGTTCGCGCCAGCCGCCGCCGCACCGACGTCTCTTGGCCGATGAAGGCCCTGCTTGTCATCTGGTTCGCGCTCGAGGCGTTGGCGCCGCGGCGGCTGGCGCGGCCGCTGGCCGAGTTGTTTCTCTTCCCGGGAAGACGCACCCGGGCCAACGACCTGCTGGGAAGATTGCGGCGCTGATGCGGATCCTGATCGTCACCGACCACTATCCGCCGTTCATCGGCGGCGCCCACCGGCAGGCGCGGCTGCTGGCGGCCGGGATGGCCGAGCGGGGGCACGACGTCGCCGTCGCCACCACCTGGCACGGCGGCCTGCCGCCGCTCGACTGGGAAGAGCACGTCACCGTCCACCGGCTGCGCCAGCTGCGGACGATGGCGCGCTCGCTTATCCGCAACGAGGAGCAGCGCCACCAGCCACCATTTCCCGACCCGGTCACGGTCGCCGGGCTGCGGCGCCTGATCTCCGGATTCGAGCCCGAGGTGATCCACGCCTACGGCTGGCTCGCCTTCTCGGTTGCCGCGGCGATGGGGCGGCGGCGGATCCCGATGCTGGTCTCCGCCCGCGACTACGGCTACTTCTGCGCCAACCGCACCCTCCTGCGCAAGGGCGAGCCCTGCGCCGGCCCGGCGCCGCTGAAGTGCGCGAGCTGCGCCAGCGACTACTACAGCGGCGTCCCCAAGGGCCTGGCGGCGACCGCGGGCGTCTACGCCTGCCGGCCGCTGCTGGCGCGGAAGATGACCGGCCTGCACAGCGTCAGCACCTTCGTCGACGACGTCACGATCCGCTACCTCTTCGGCCCGGGAGGTCCGCCCGAGGACCTGCTGCGGGTGGTGATCCCGAGCTTCCAGGACGTCGCCCCCGACCAGCCGGTCGACAGCTCCGATGGCGAGGTCGGCGCCTACCTGGCGCGGCTCCCGGCCGAGCCGTTCATCCTCTACGTCGGCGCCTTCCGCAAAGTCAAGGGGCTGGAAACCCTGTTCGACGCTTACAACCGGCTGCAGGCACCGCCGCCCCTGGTCCTGATGGGGACCTAC
>DASTGL010000237.1:0-2273 GCA_035719145.1 Solirubrobacterales bacterium | reverse complement strand
AGGCCATCATGGAGCGCTTGGGCCATGAGCCCGCGACTCTCGCGGAGTTCGAAGCTGAGTACGGGCCTGTACGACCGCCTGACGGCGAGGGGTAAACGTGCCCGTCAAGCGGGGCTTTGCGCACGTCGCTTTCGACGAGCTGGCCTGGCATGAGGATCTGCGCCGGGCGACAGGCAGTGCCAAGCGGATAGGCGAAGAAACTCGCTCTCGGCTGGAACGCGAGGGCCAAGCCATCGACGCCCTCTTCGCCTGCACCGAGGACGCGCGGGACGGAACCAGTCTTCCCGGCTGCGTCAAGGCCTACCTTCCTCCTCCGGGCGGGCCCCTCGGACTCGTCTACCGGCTCGCCAAGGCGAAGGACGGCCACCTCTATCTGGACCATCTGGCATTTGGTGTGCGGCATCTGCCAGCTGGCGTTCGGGGCGAAACCGTCTATCAGCTCGCAGATCGACGGCTGAACGGTTAGCGCACCAGATCTTAAAGTCGGTGCCGCACCCAAGGCGCAGACGTAGACATCCCGATCTTGCTTGGCGAAGCCAGATCAACAGAAAACGCCCCGCCGGGGAGGCGGGGCGCTTCTGGGGTTACTACAGGGAGGAGAGATATGTATCTCTATATATGTGTGGATCCGTGGGAGGTAGGTGAGCCCGGTTGGTGTCGAGTGCGTCGCTGTGGGAAGCAGCGAGGCGATATATCGACGCGGGGTTCAACCAAGAAGTCTTTGTCGTGGTCCTTTAGTCGGTTTCCTCTAGCGAATCCTTGAACAGCGTACGAACGTATGTGCGATCTGTGTGTGAGTGGGGTCACAGAACCCCTGCATCTCACGGATTCTCCGGCTTCACCCCGCCCAATTTGCTCCAGAAAAGCGGACTGCGCGGGAAAAGTTGTCAAGGAAATGTTGCATCGGTCTCTCAGGCCGGGCTAAATCCCGCTCGTTGCGAGGGCTGGCTGTAGCGTTCGGGCGGTGACCAAGACCCGGATAGACGCGGCTCTGGCCGAGCGCGGGCTCTTTCCCTCCCGCTCCGCCGCGGCCGGGGCGGTGCGTGCGGGGGAAGTCCGGGTCGGTCAGGACGGCCCGGTTGCGCTGCGCCCGAGCCAGCTGGTCGCGGCGGACGCCGACCTGATCGTCGACGCCGGGCCGCGCTTCGTCTCTCGCGGCGGGGTCAAGCTCGACAACGCCCTGGAGAGCCTGGGGATCGAGGTCGCCGATCGCGAGTGCCTGGACGTCGGTGCTTCCACCGGCGGCTTCACCGACTGCCTTTTGCAGCGGGGGGCACGACGGGTGATCGCCGCCGACGTCGCCTACGGGCAGCTAGACGTCCGCCTGCGCGAAGACCCGCGGGTCTACGTGATCGAGCGGCTCAACGCCAGGGCGATGGAGCCCGGCGACCTGCCCTTCGTCCCGTCCCTGGTCACGGTCGACGTCTCCTTCATCTCCCTGACCAAGGTGCTGCCCGCGACGGTTCGTTGTCTAGCCACCGATGGCGAAGTCCTGGCGATGGTGAAGCCGCAGTTCGAGCTTGGGAAGAGCCGGGTCGGCCGTGGCGTCGTCCGCGACCTGGACGACCGGCGCGAGGCGATCCTCAAGGTCGCCGAGGCCGCGCGCGAGCTGGGCCTGCCGGTGCGCGGGGTCGCTTCTTCTGGCCTGCCAGGGCCCAAGGGCAACCGCGAGACCTTCGTCTGGTGCGGAGGCGAGGGCCGGCCGGTCGCGGACCTCGAGGGCGCCGTTGCGGCGGCCGTGGAGGAAGACGCGTGAAGACGGCGGCGCTGATCACCCACTCGCATCCGCCTTCGGCCTCCGAAGCGGTCGCGGTCGCCGCCGAAGTCGCCGACGAGCTCGGCTGGCGCCTCGCCGCCAGCCAGGACGAGCTGGAAAAGCACGGCTCCGCCGGCGAGGGAGTCGACGTCACCGCCGAACACACGGTTCCCGACATCTGCCTGGTCCTCGGCGGCGACGGCTCGATCCTGCACGCGTTGCGGCGCTACGCGGGTACCGAAGTGCCGGTTTTCGGCGTCAACTTCGGCACCGTTGGTTTCCTCGCCGCGGTCGAGCGAGACGAGGCGCGCGACGGCATCCGCCGCGCCCTCCAGGGCGAAGTCGAGACGATCGCACTGCCTGGACTCGAGGTCACCTGCGAGGACGTCAAAGCGGTCGGCCTCAACGACATCACCCTGGCCCGGCGGCCGCACGACCGGGTCGCCGAGCTCAGCTACCGGATCGCCGGCAGGGAGGTAGGGCACGTGCGCTGCGACGGCCTGGTGGCCGCGACGCC
>DASTGL010000236.1:0-5195 GCA_035719145.1 Solirubrobacterales bacterium | reverse complement strand
GTCAGGGGGGGTGCGGCCGACAACGAAACCGGGGACCATGATCGGCAAGCGCGTATTCGAAGGCGGGGTCTGACGGGCCGATGAGCAACCGCAGCCGGCGCTCGGCACGGGCAGCGGCCGATCCGCGCGAGCGATTGATCGCCGGGATGACCCAGGCGGCGGCCCGCTACGGATACCGCGAAGCGAGCGTCGCCCGGGTGGTCGAGCAGGCCGGCGTCTCCCGCACCACCTTCTACGAGCACTTCAGCGACAAGGAAGCCTGTTTCCTGGCTGCCTTCCAGCAGGCCGCCGCCCGGATCGAGATCGTCCTCCCGCAGGTCGAAGAGGAGTTCTCCCCCGCTCTGCGGGCGGAGCAGCTCCTGGACGACCTGCTGACCAACATCGTCCGCGACCCGGCGGCCGCCCGCATCCTGCTGCTCGAGGCCAGAGCCGGCGGGCCGCAGGTGCGGCAGGCCTACGAGCGCTTCGTGACCGCGGTCGGCGCGACCCTGGAACGCTGGCTCTCCGGGCCGGGGGAGAACGGCTACCGCCTCAACATCACCGGCCGGGCGATCATGGAGGGGACCGGCGGCATCCTCGTGGTCCGGGTCTTCCGCGGCGAAACCGCGCGGCTCGCAGAGCTGCGGGACGATCTCCTCGCCTGGATCTACTCCTATGCGGTCCCCGAGGCAGAGCAGGCGGTCGGGCTCGCGCACTGGCGCCGGATCGGCTCGGCCATGCCCCTGGTGGCGCCGCAGCCGCAGCTGGACGAGGTCCGCCGCCTCCCCCGGGGACGCAGCGCCGTGCGGCCGGAGGCGGTCGCCGACGAGCACCGCCAGCGGATCCTCGTCGCCACCATGTCCCTGGCCCGCACCAAGGGGTACGAAGCGATGACCGTCGCCGACATCGTCAAGGCGGGCGCGGTCACGCGGGAGGTCTTCTACGACCTCTTCCGCAGCAAAGAAGACGTCTTTCTCGCCGCCCAGACGGCGGTCTTGGAGCGGAGCATCTCGCGCACCGCGGCGGCCTTCTTCCGGGGCGACAGCTGGCCGGAGCGGGCGTGGATCGGCCTCGAAGCCCTGCTCGAACTCGTCGCCGCGGAACCCGATCTCGTCTATCTCGACGTGATCGAGAGCTACTCGGTGGGCGCCGCGGCGGTGCGGCGCTCGTTCGACAACCTGATGGCCTACACGCTGTTTCTCGAGGACGGCTACCGGCAGAGCCCCGCGGCCGAACGGATGCCCCGCCTCTGCTCGGAGGCGATCGGCAACGCGATCCTCGGCTTGATGTGCTGGGAGGTGCTGGAAGGGCGCACCGAGGAGATGATGAAGCTGCTGCCGCAGGCCGCCTACCTCGTGCTGGCGCCGTTCCTCGGGCCGGAGGCGGCGCGGGAGATGGTCGAAGCCAAAGCCGCCGCCCAGGTCAGGCAGCGATCTCGGGCACAAGGGAACCGCCGCGACTCGATTCAGGCTCCAGCGGTCTGAGGATCGCGCGCACGCTGTCGCGCAGATCCGGGGGCAGGCTGTACCGGGTGGCGGGCCGGCCCGGAGTCTCGCCGTCGCTTTTCGCCGTGTGCGCCTCGACCACCCCTAGGCAGACAAGGGCCTCGAGGTGCCGGCGCAGGGTTTGGCTGCTGGCCGGCCCCAGCTGCGCAAGGTGGGCGGTGGTCGCTTCGTCGACCCGGCTCAGCGACCGCAGAATTCCCAGCCGGGTCGGATCGGCGACGACCTCCAGCCACCTGGCCGCGGGGGCGGCCGTCTCCCTCTCCTCGTCGCTCCCTGTTTCGCTGGGGTTCGTGTACACGACTGGTCTGGTTGTAAAAGGTGGTCGCTCGTGGAGTCGGGTGAGGCGCCGAGGAATGAAAAACCCGGACGTTCATGACCGCAGGAGATATATACACGGCTGTCTGTCGAACCGCAAGCGGATCTAGCTCCCGATTGTTTGAACGTCAGCGGTTTTTTTGATTAAGCCCCGTTGCTCTCGGTCATGTACTCGGCCGGTCCCCGCTCGGCGGCGACCGGGTCCATCCACATCACCTCCCAGAGGTGGCCGTCGAGGTCGTGGAAGCTGCGCCCGTACATGAAGCCGTAGTCCTGCGGGTCCTTGGCGGCGGTGGCGCCGGCGGCGAGGGCCGCCTCGGCGAAGGCGTCGACGGCGGCGCGGTCGGCGGCGCTGACCGCGACCGTCAGCGCCGTCGCCTGGTCGGCGTCGGCGACCGGTTTGACGACGAACTCGGCGAAGCGCCGGCGCTGCAGCAGCATCACGTAGGCCTGCTCGCTGACGACCATGCAGGCGGCGCCCTCGTCGCAGAAGCGCCGGTCGAACCGGAAGCCGAGCCGGTGGAAGAACTCGCGGCTGGCCTCGAGGTCGCCGACGGGAAGGTTGAGGAAGAGCAGGCGGGACATGTTCGGGCTCCTTGGTAGGTATCTGCTGCCTCAAAGGACTGCCCCGGCCACCCGAACTAATCGCCGAACTGCATCAACTTGACCACCCAGCAGGTGGTCAAGTTGATGCAGTTCGGGTCGCTAGCATCGAAGCGTGCCGGTTGAGACGCGTACTTCGAGCTTCGAGCAGGACCTCGAGCGCCTGCGGCCGGCGCTGACCGGCTACTGCTACCGGATGCTCGGCTCGGGCTTCGAGGCCGAAGACGCGACCCAGGAGACGATGGTCCGCGCCTGGCGCCGCGCCGACACCCTGGCCGAGCCGGCGGCGATGAAGTCGTGGGTCTTCCGGATCGCCACCAACGTCTGCCTCGACCAGATCGAGGGCCGCAAGCGCCGCGCCCGCCCGGTCGACATCGCCGAGATCGGCACCGCGGCGACGCCAGTCGGCGCGCCCCTGCCGGAGGCCGACTGGGTGCTGCCGATCGCCGACGGCCAGGCGGTCGACCACGCGGCCGATCCGGCGGCGCGGATCGCCGAGCGCGAGTCGCTGCGCCTCGCCTTCGTCGCCGCCCTCCAGCACCTGCCGGCGCGCCAGCGCGTGGTCCTGGTGCTGCGCGAGGTCCTGCGCTGGAGCGCCAAGGAAGTCGCCGAGCTGCTGGAGACGTCGGTGGCCTCGGTCAACAGCGCCCTGCAGCGGGCCCGCGAAACGCTCGACGAGCTGGCGCTGGAGGACGCCGAGGCGCCCGCCCGCCCGAGCGAGGAGGACGAGCGGCGGCTGCTCGAGCAGTACCTGGAGGCGTTCGCCGAGTACGACGTCGACCGGATCGTCGCCCTGCTGCGCTACGACGTCGTCTTCGACATGCCGCCGCTGCCGCTCTGGGTCCGCGGGCCCGAGGAAGTGGCCGCCTTCATGCTCGGTCAGGGAGCCGCCTGCCGCGGCTCGAAGCTGATCGCGACCGCCGCCAACGGCTGCCCCGCCTTCGCCGCCTACAAACCGGATCCCGAGTCCGGCGACTGGCTGCCGTGGTCGCTGACCGTGCTCGAGCCCTCGGCGGCAGCCGAGGGCGGCCCGCTCGTCGCCGGCGTCCGCAACTTCCTGGCGCCGTTCCTGCCCTCGCTCTTCGGCTCCTTCGGGCTGCCGGACCGGCTCACCGACGCCGACCCGGTTATCCAGACCGTCGCCTCCTAGGGCCGCCTCCCGGCGGTCGGGTTTCGTGCCGCCCCGCCAGGGAAGATGATGGAGGCGATGAACGAACGCCTGGACAGCGACCCGGCCGCGAAGGAGCGCTTCAAGCGGACCGCCGCCGCGGCCGAGATCAACGGCCGCCAGGTCAACGAGGCGATCGAGCCGCGGGCGCCCGAAGGGACGGCGGTCTTCGTCTGCGAGTGCGGCTACCTCGGCTGCAGCGAGACGGTCGAGATCCCGGTGGTCGAGTACGAGGCGGTGCGGACGAACTTCGATCGCTTCCTCGTCGTCCCCGGCCACGAGATCGACGAAGTCGACGAGGTGGTGGAGCGCCGCCGCGGCTACCTGGTCGTGATCAAGCGCGAACCGGAGGCCAGGGCGCTGGCTCGGGCCAGCGACGAGTGATCGCCTTGACGGGCGATCCCCGGGTCGACGCCGAGGCCCGGGCGACGCTCGGCGGCTTCGAACTCACCCGTCCCGCCGAGCCGGGGGCGGTCACCGCCTTCCGCCATCACGCCGCTGCCTTCGCCGCCGAGCAGGGGGCCGGTCCCGACCTCGTCCACGACGTCGCGCTGGTCGTCTCCGAGGCGGTCACCAACGCCGTCAAGTACGCCAAGGGCTCTGACCGGGAGCGCGTGGTCGGCCTTTCGGCCTCGGTCGAGGACGGCTGGCTGACGCTGCGGGTAAGCGACCGCGGCGCAGGCTTCGGTACCGGCTCCTCCGACGGCCTCGGCCTCGGCCTGACGATCATCGCCCGGCTCTGCGACGACCTCAAGATCGTCCAGGAGGGCTCCGGCACGCAGGTCCTGATGCGCTTCGTGCTCCCTAGATAACCGGAGGGAGGGGGAAGCTGCCGACGCCCTCCAGCGCATCGAGGAGCCGGTCGGCCGCGCCGACATCTCCCCGCGTTTCCAGCCCTCCGTGCGCGACCCCGCCCATCCTCCTCAGCCAGGCATCCGGGCTCCCGGAGATCCAGGCGTCGGCCTCGCCCTGCAGGCGAGAGGAGCAGGAGGTGATCACCCCGCCTGCGAAGGAGACGAGGACCCCGGCGAAGACCGGGGCGCTGCCGCCCTGCACCTCGACTGCGAGCCGGAACTTGCCGGTGAAAGCGGAGCCCATCTCCAACAGCGGCATCGCGAGGAGGAAGGCGGCCTCGACTTCCAGCCGTCCGATCGGCTGCGCCCCCTCGGGCCGGTACCGCCGCTCCCACGCCGAGGCGGCGACCATCGGGATGATGCCGCGCCGCAGCCAGTCGGTAGCGCCGTAGGGGGTGCCGCGCCGTTCGCTTGGCTGCGCCTCCACCAACCCGGCCAGGCGCATCGAGCCGAGCCGCCGCTCCAGCGACGGGTAGCTGACCTTCGGGATCACCGTGTTCAGCTCGGTCAACGACAGCGGCCGCGCCGAGATCGCCCTGACGATGTTGGTCGACCAACCTTCAACCAGCGCCTTGGTGGCGCTCTTCGAGGAGGTCGTGCCCAGCTCGATCGGTCCCCGGGGGGCCAGGTTCAGCCATGTCTGCAGGACTCCGGCAACCCCGAGCAGGTTGAGCCCTGTCGGCGTGATCCGGTACTCGACCGAGCCGGGGAAGGAGGCCTGCCGCTCGCGTTCGACGATGTTCAGCTCGAAGAGGGTGTGGGAGTAGAGGC
>DASTGL010000235.1:0-4673 GCA_035719145.1 Solirubrobacterales bacterium | reverse complement strand
GATCGCCTCCGAGTAAAGCTGGTGCTCGACGGTGTGGATCGCCAGCTCGAGCGCCTCGCGATCGCGATCGGCGGGAACCTCGACCTCGCGCTGGGCGATCACCGGCCCGGTGTCGACCCCATCGTCGACGAAGTGGACGGTGACGCCGGTCGTCTCGACGCCGGCGGCGAGCGCCTGCCCGATCGCATCGAGCCCGGGGAAGGAAGGCAGCAGCGCGGGGTGGACGTTGACGACACAGTTGCGGAAGCGCTCGATGAACGGCGCGCTGAGCAGCTGCATGTAGCCGGCGAGGACGACGAGGTCGGGCCGGCGGGACTCGATCCAGTCCCCCAGCGCCTCGTCGCGGGCGACCCGGTCCGCGTACTCGGCGGCGGCGAAGACGTCGACCTTGACTCCGGCGCGCCGCCCCCGCTCCAGGGCCCCGGCCGCCGGCTTGTCGGAGCCGACGCCGACCACCTCGATGCCGTCGCGTCCATGCAGCTTGTCGAGGATCGCCTGCAGGTTGGTGCCGCTGCCCGAGGCGAGGACGACGATCCGGAACGAGCTCACCGCCGCATCTTGTCGCAAGTGAAACGGAAGTGCGAAGCGATTTCTCCCCGGTATGCGGGGACAAACGCCTATGGTTGCGGCCGGTGAGCTCGCACGACCTCTGGCAGGCGATCCTCTATCTGCACCTGCTGGCGATGGCCTTCTTCGTCGGCGGCCAGCTGGTCTTCGGGATCGCGGTGGTGCCGATCCTCCGCGGCGACCCGGACCCGGAGCGGACGCGGATGCGCGGCGTCGCCCGCCGTTTCGGCTACGGGTCGCTGGTTGCCCTCGGCGTTCTCCTGGTCACCGGCTGGGCGATGGCCTCCCACTACGAACTCTGGGACAGCTCGACCCTGCAGTGGAAGCTGGTCCTGGTCGCCCTCGTCGTCGGCCTCACCCTGCTGCACCTGCGCCTGCCGAAGCTGCACCCGCTGCAGGGCGCGATCCTGCTCGCCTCGCTGGCGATCGTCTGGCTGGGTCTGGAGCTCGCCACCTGAATGTTTACTAAGTAAATATTGACTAAAAATCCCAGCGGTGGTATCTGGGTCTCTTCCAATAACCGAAGCCCGGCCGAGTGCCGGGCGTGGGAGAGAAGAAATGAATACCTTGAAGAAGCTCGCGCTTGCCGCCGTCGCGGTGGTTGCTCTGATGGCGACCGTCGGCGCCGGCAGCGCCTCGGCGACATTCACGTCGCTCTGCAGAGCACCGACAACACCAGGCGGCCTGCCGATCTGCGAAGGCGCCCACCTCTCTCCGGCGGGGACGACAATCCACGCCCACCTCGAGGCCGGGACGCGGCTCGTGATCCCGACTCCCAACGGCGTCGTCGAATGCGCCGGTTCGACAATCGACGGCAACACCGAGCAGCAGACAGCCAAACCGCTGGGCGTGTTCATCAACGTGCTCAACTTCGGCGGCTGCGAAGACGCCGGCGAACCGGTTGACGTCGAAGCCGTCAAGCCGGGAACAATGGACATCGAAATCATCGACCTGCCGGTCTGGACCCACAACGGGACACTGACGCTGACAAACAGCGAAATCAGGATCCTCTGGACATTCACGGGCGACGAATGTTTCTATGACCCCGGCGACGTCGGCGTCCTCACAGGCGGGGCGATGGCGACAATCGACTGGAACGGCCCTCTCACCTACACAAAAGGCAACCTCGGTTGCGCTCCCGGGAACGGCACCTGGAGCGGCTCCTACACAGTCACACAGCCGGAACCCCTCTGGGTCTCGATGTGAGATGAAGACCCCGGCGGGATCTGACACTGCGCATTTCGGCGTCCTCGGTCGCTCACGTGCGGAGCACGCTTCGCTCCCTGCGTCCTTGAACTGCTTGGTCAGATCCCGCCGGCAATCGTCTCCAAAGCGAATTTCCCATCCGCCTCGTCCGGATCCCCCAGGGGGTAGTCGCCGGTGAAGCAGGCGTCGCAGTGTTCGCCGGGGTCGCCGCCGATCGCCTCGTAGACGCCGGCCATCGAGAGGTAGGCGAGGGAGTCGGCTTCGAGCTCGTCGGCGATCTCGTCGACCGAGCGGTTGTGGGCGATCATCTCCTCGCGGGTCGACATGTCGACGCCGTAGTGGCAGGGGTTGCGGATCGGCGGCGCCGAGATCCGCAGGTGCACCTCGGCGGCGCCGGCGTCGCGCAGCATGCCGACGATCTGCCGCGTGGTGTTGCCGCGGACGATCGAGTCGTCGACGACCACGAGCCGCTGGCCGGCGACGATCTCCGGCAGCGGGTTGAACTTCAGCCGCAGACCGTGCTTGCGCAGCTCCTGGCCGGGCTGGATGAAGGTCCGGGCGACGTAGCGGTTCTTGATCAGGCCGTCGTCGCGCGGCAGCCCCGAGGCGCGCGCGAACCCGGCCGCCGCCGGGTTGCCCGAGTCCGGCACCGAGATCACCAAGTCGGCCTCGACCGGCGCCTCGCGCCAGAGGATCTCGCCCATCCGCCCGCGCGCCTGCTGCAGGACCTTGCCCTCGAGCCGGCTGTCGGGGCGGGAGAAGTAGATGTGCTCGAAGACGCAGCTGGCGCGGCGCTCGGCCTTGACCACCTGGCGCGTCTCCAGCCCGCGCTCGGTCAGGCTGACCATCTCGCCCGGGTGCACCTCGCGCATCAGCTCGGCGCCGATGATGTCGAAGGCGCAGCTCTCGGAAGCGACGACGAAGCGGTCGTCGAGGCGGCCGAGGCTGAGCGGCCGGATCCCGTGCGGGTCGCGGAAGGCTACGATCGCCCGCTTGGTCATCACCACGGTCGAGTAGGCGCCCTGCAGCCGCGGCATCACGTCGGCGACGGCATCCTCGATCATCTTCCCCTCGTGCGAGGAGAGCAGGGCGGCGATGATCTCCGAGTCGGAGGTGCCGCGGAAATGCAGCCCGCGCTCCTTCAGCTCGCCCCAGAGCTCGACCGCGTTGGTCAGGTTGCCGTTGTGGGCGAGCGCGACCTCGCGGCCGTCGTCGCGCCAGACCGGCTGCGCGTTCTCCCAGGAGCCGCCGCCGGTGGTCGAGTAGCGGACGTGGCCGATCGCCATGTCCCCCTGCAGCGCCTTCAGCTTCTCCTCGTCGAAGACCTGGGAGACGAGGCCGGCGTCGCGCATCGTCGTCAGCATCCCGCCCT
This sequence comes from Solirubrobacterales bacterium, assembly GCA_035719145.1. Classification (GTDB taxonomy): domain Bacteria; phylum Actinomycetota; class Thermoleophilia; order Solirubrobacterales; family 70-9; genus VAYN01. Next base: position 1,528 of record DASTGL010000235.1, on the reverse strand, counting down.
CGCAGGTGGCGATCCCGGCCGACTCCTGACCGCGGTGCTGCAGCGCGTAGAGGCTGAAGTAGGCCAGCCGCGAGACGTCGTGCCCGGGCGCGTATACGCCGAAGACGCCGCATTCCTCGCGCGGCCCCTCGGAATCGAAGCTGAACCCCTGTCTGGGAGTCAAATGCGCGTTTCCTCACTGCCATTGAAGACGGACGCGCAGGCAGACGCTCTGGGCTCTCTGCCTACCGCTGGAGGGTAGCAGCGCCCAGCGGCTGCGCGGTCCGTCTTCGACTCCCGCTATTTGCAGGGTGATGTGGCCCGCTAGGCGAGCTGGAGCGCCCCCTCGATCGGCTCGCCGATCACCAGGCCGAAGCGCTCCAGCAGCTCGGGGATGCTCTCCGGTTTCATCTCCAGGCCGTAGCGCTCGCCGAGCGCGCCGAGGTCGTCGGGGTCGAGCCGCATCGCCGCGACCATGTCCGAGAGCTCCACGAAGTAGTGCTCGAAGCCGGCCGGGGCGATGATCTCGAGGATCCGGCAGGGCTCGTCGCCGGCGTTCCAGAAGGTGTGCCACTGGTTGCGCGGCTTGAACACGAGGTCGCCGGGTCCCGCCTCGACCACCTCGTCGCCGAGCAGGCCGCCCATCCGGCCCTCGAGCACGAAGCTGTACTCGTCCTCGCGGCTGTGTCGGTGCAGCGGCGCCGCCAGCGCCCGCGGGGAGAGGGGGTGTTCGACGAGCGAGAAGTCGCCGCCCGCGTCCTCGCCGTCGATCATGAAGCGCACCCCGATGCTGCCGAGAAAGCCCGCCTTGCCATCGCCGGGCGCGATCACCGTTGCCATAATCCATTCCTTTCGTAAGACAGAAGTGTTGCGCGAATATAGTCAGACTCCGATCGATCTGTCAAGATTGGCGCTACATCTATGTCCGATAAAAAGCGCCCCTACAAGATGAAGCGCCGCGCCGAACTGGAGGCGCAGACGAAGCAGCGGATCACCGAAAGCGCCGTCGAGCTGCACGGGACCCTCGGCCCCGCCCGGACCTCGATGAAGGCCGTGGCCGAGCACGCGGGAGTGCCGCGCTCGACCGTCTACCGCCACTTCGCCGACGAGGAGGCCCTGTTCGGCGCCTGCTCGGCCCACTGGGCGTTGGAAAACCCGCCGCCAGACATCAGCCAGTGGGCCCAGATCGACGACCCCGGCGAGCGATTGCGCACCGCCCTGGACGAGCTCTACGCCTTCTACCGCCGCGCCGGCGGCATTATCGACAAGTGCCTACGCGACGAAGCCGCCGTGCCGATCGTCGGCCAGCTGATGAGCGCCTACCACCAGCTGATGCAGGCGATCGCCGAGATCTTGATGCGGGGAAGGGGCCTCCGCGGCAAGGCCCGCAACCGCACCCGCGCCGCGATCTCCCACGCGATCGCCTTCCCCACCTGGCAGCAGCTGACCGAGGAAGCGGGGCTGGGGGACGAGGAAGCCGCCGACCTGATGCAGCGGCTGGTCGCCGCGGCCGCCTGATCGTCCTGCGCTTATCGCGCGGGGCCCGGAT
>DASTGL010000234.1:0-3163 GCA_035719145.1 Solirubrobacterales bacterium | reverse complement strand
ATCGCCGAGCCGCCCGAGGTGACCGACGAGGCGCTGGAGATGCTGGCGACGCGCAGCGGCGGCGACGCGCGAGTCGCGCTCGGCGCGCTGGAGCGAGCGGCCGAACGCGTAGCCGAGATCGACCACAGTGGGGTGGGTTCGAAGTCTGCTTCGGTCGACGTCGCCGCGGTCGAAGACGCGCTGCAGCGCAAGGCGATCGACTACGACCGCCAGGGCGACCGCCACTACGACTTCATCTCCGCCTGGATCAAGGCGACCCGCGGCTCCGACGTCGACGCCTCGCTCTACTACCTGGCGGTGATGCTCGAGGGTGGCGAGGATCCCCGCTTCCTCGCCCGCCGCATGGTCATCCTCGCCTCCGAGGACGTCGGCAACGCCGACCCGCAGGCGCTGCTCGTCGCCGACGCGGCGGCGCGGGCGGTCGACCGCGTCGGCCTGCCGGAGTGCGCGCTCAATCTCGCCCAGGCCACCGTCTACCTCGCCCTGGCCCCGAAGTCGAACGCCTCCCACAAGGCTCTCTCCGCGGCGCGGGCCGAGGTCCGCGCCCACGGCGCCAAGACCCCGCCCGACTACCTCCGCGACGCCCACTATCCCGGCGCCGCCGCCCTCGGCCGCGGCGAGGGCTACCGCTATCCGCACGACGAGCCCGGCGGGGTCGCCGACCAGCCGCTGCTGCCCGAGGAGCTGCAGGGCCGCCGCTTCTACGAGCCGACCGGCCGCGGCTTCGAGGAGGAGCTCGACCGGCGCCTCGGAGAACTTAGGAAGAAATTAGACAACCTGTAAAACGAGGCGCAACTTCCAGGGTCACGTGGGGTTTCAGGTTCGGCATCCCAAGCTAAGCCAGGGAGTGCCGACAAGCCGGCCCAGAGACCAGGACTGGGGGTCTCAGAGCCGGGCCTGTTGAACAAACAGGGGGAAACGAGGGCGTCGAGTTGACTGGGCTCGACGCCCTCACGTTTTTCGGGGACTCGGCCGATCGCCTATCTTGGGCGCATGGCTTCTGACCAACCGGAGAAGCTGCGCCTTGGCGGCATGGCGCTGCGCAACGGGCTGCTGATCCACGGACCGACCCACTGGGCCGCCGCGGTCCGCAAGCACGATGGCGGCATCGAAGTCGCCTCGGAGCGCAAGCCGGAGCTGGCGCCGGGGCTGGTGGCGAAACTGCCCGGTCTACGCGGGCCGGTGAAACTGGCCGAGGCGATGCTGGTGCTGCCGCTCGCCCGTCGCCGCCTGCCCTCAGCGCGGATGCCGTTCGAGGACCGCCGTGTTGTGGCCGCGGCGGCGACCACGATCCTCGCCACCTCGCTGCTGCGTAAGCGGGCGCCGGCGACGGCGCTCCGCGAGGGTCTGATCCAAACCTTGGGCGCGATTCCGGCGCTGGTGGCGCTGAGCGACCGCGACCTCGCCGCCTACCACGGCGCCGAGCACAAGACGATCGCCGCCTACGAGCGCGACATGGTCGACGACGTCGCCTCGGTGCCGAAAGAGCACGACCGCTGCGGCTCCAACCTGGTCGTCCCGATGATGCTGCTCTCCGCCGGCGGCACCGTGCTGCTGGAGCGGCTGGTCGAGAAGCCGAGCAACGCCGCCCGTGGCGGGGTCGCCCTCGGCGGCGCCTCGCTCGCGGTCGAGATGTTCGCCTGGAGCGACCGCCACCACGGCGACCCGCTGGCCGAGGCCTTCCACACCCCGGGCCGGGAAATCCAGCGCCACTGGGCGACGAAGGAGCCGACGCCCGAGCAGCTCGAGGTCGCCGGCGCGGCGCTGCGGGAGATCCTCCGGGCGGAGTCCGCATAGACTCCCCGCTCGTGTTCGGCCGCATCGACCACATCGGAGTCGCCGTCGAGGACATCGACGCCGCGATCGAGCTCTACGAAGGCAGCTTCGAGATGAAGCTCGCCCACCGCGAGACGGTGGATTCGCAGGGCGTCGAGGCGGTCCTGCTCGACGTCGGCGAGGGCCACGTCGAGCTGCTGGCGCCGCTCGGCCCCGACACGCCGGTCGGCAAGTACCTGGCCAAGAACGGCCCCGGCCTCCACCACGTCGCCTACGCGGTCGACGACATCGACGCGACTCTGGAGAAGCTGGCCGCCGCCGAGCTGCGGCTGATCGATTCCGAGGCGCGGGTGGGCATCCGCGGCAGCCGCGTCGCCTTCCTCCACCCGCGCTCCACCGGGAGCGTCCTGACCGAGATCGTCGAACCAGCGGGAGGTCACTGATGGCAGACGCGCAGCGAGTCGAGATCGGCTTCGAGGGCGGCCAGGTGATCTCCACCCGCCTCTCCAACGAGGACCTGAAGGACCTGCGAGCCCGGCTAGAGCAGGGAGGCTGGCACGACCTGCCGACCGAGGAGGGGACGATCGCCCTCTACCTCGGCAAGGTCCAGTTCGTCCGGGTCGAGTCCGGCGAACACCGAGTCGGCTTCGGCGCCGGCTGAAGCGATGCGACCGCGCCACCTGCTGGGCGCGGCAGCAGCCGCGACCCTGGCCGCTGCCCTCTGGTGGCGCAAGAACCCCTCCGCCTGCCCCTACGGCCAGCGCTTCTGGGTAGAAGCCCCGCACCCTTTCATCACCAGGGAGCGCTTGAAGGAAGTCCTCCGCCCCGAACCAGGCGAGCGCCTGCTGGAGCTGGGCGTTGGCACCGGCTACTACAGCTGCGAGCTGGCCGAATGGGTGACACCCGACGGCACCCTGGAGCTGTTCGACCTCCAGCAGAAGTTCCTGGATCACACCATGGAAGCAGCTGCCGCCCGAGGCCTCACCAACCTCACCCCAACCCAAGGCGACGCCACCCAGCTGCCTTACGAAGACAACTCCAGCGACGCCGTGATTCTCACCGCAGTCCTAGGCGAGATCCCGGATCGCCTAGCTGCCCTCCGCGAGATCCGCCGAGTCCTCAAACCGAACGGCCGCCTCGTAGTAGGCGAGCTTTTCGGCGACCCCCACTTCACCTCCCGCAGCAGCCTCAAGCAGCTAGGAGCCGAAGCCGGATTAGAGCTGACCGAGTCGTCGGGACCTGCCTTCGGGTTCTTCGCCCGCCTGAACCCCCAGTAACTGTCAAAGGAGCCGGGGGTGGGGGGGGGCGGGGCCACCCCCCCGTTGGGCCCCCGCCCCCCCACCCCCCGACCCAAACCCGCCCCCACCCGGAGGAAACCAGCCCCAGA
>DASTGL010000233.1:0-2585 GCA_035719145.1 Solirubrobacterales bacterium | reverse complement strand
GCGATGACCGGCAGCAGCGACGTCGACATCCTCAACTTCGCCCTCACCCTCGAGTACCTGGAGTCGGCCTTCTACGAAGAAGCGAAGACCCGGGCGAAGGCGAGCGGCGAACTGAAGAGCCTCGTCAACCTGCTGGCCAAGGACGAGCAGCAGCACGTCGAAGCGCTGGCGGGGACGGTCAAGAAGCTGGGCGGCAAGCCGGTGGCGAAGCCGAAGTTCGACTTCCCCTACAGCGGCACTGCCGGCTTTCTGAAGCTGGCGCAGACCTTCGAGGACACCGGCGTCAGCGCATATAACGGCGCCGCGCCGATGATCAAGTCCAAAGAAGTGCTGACGGCGGCGGGCAGCATCGTCCAGGTCGAGGCCCGCCACGCGGCCGCGATCCGGCTGCAGAACTCCGAAGAACCGGCGCCCGCGGCCTTCGACACGCCGCTGGACGAAAAGCAGGTGCTGAAGGCGGTCGAACCCTTCATCGCCTAGGAATCGGGCACGGTAGGGGCGAAGATCGAGCGATGGCGGTAAGGCGAGAGAAGGCGGAGCGACTGGCCGACGAGGAGCTGATGCCCCTCGTCGGCCGCAAGGACCCGGAAGCGTTCGAGGTCCTCTACGACCGCCACGGCGGCGCCGCTTACTCGCTCGCCTACCGGATCGTCGGCGATCGCGCCGCCGCCGAGGAAGTGACCCAGGAGGCCTTCATCTCGGTCTGGCGCAGCGGCGCCCGCTTCGACTCGACCCGCGGCAGCGTCCGCTCCTGGCTGCTGAGCGTGGTCCGCAACCGGGCGATCGACTTCCTCCGCAGCAAGGCCGGCAAAGCGCCGAAGCTCGACTTCGACGACGAGTCGGTGCTCGAGCAGCGGCCGGCGAGCGAGCGGACCGAGGAGGAGGCGCTGCGGCGTGAGACCGCGGGCGAGGTGCGGGGCGCGATCGGCAACCTGCCCGGCGAGCAGGCGAAGGTGATCGAGCTCGCCTACTTCGGCGGCTTCAGCCACTCGGAGATCGCCCAGATGCTGCAGCTGCCGATGGGCACCGTGAAGGGGCGGATGCGGCTGGGGTTGGAGAAGATCAGGGGAGAGCTTGCGGAGGGCCTGGCATGAACGGCAACGATCACAACCGGTGGAGCGAGGACCTGGCGGCCTACGCGCTCGGCGCGCTGGGGCCGAGCGAGGCGGCCGAGTTCGAGCGCCACCTCGAGGGCTGCGAGCAGTGCCGGCGGGAGCTGCGCTGGTTCGAGCCGGCGGTGCAGGTGCTGCCGGAGTCGGTCGAGCGGCAGGAGCCGCCGCCGCAGCTGCGCGCGGCGCTGATGGCGGAGGTGCGGGCCGACGCGGAGGCGCAGGCGCCCGCGCGGCCAGAGAAGCGGCGGTCGTGGAGCTGGTTCGCGCGGCCGGCGATGGCCTTCGCCGTGATTGTCCTCGCGGTTGCCGTCGTCGCCGGCTACGAGATCGGCAAGGGTGGCTCCGGTGACAGCGGCAGCCCAACCGTCCTCACCACCAGCGAGCACGGCATCGAGGTGAAGATGGTCACCGAAGGCGACGGCGGCACCCTCCACCTCGCCCACCTCCACCAGCTGCCGCCCGACAAGGTCCTCGAGGCATGGGTGCGGCGCGAAGGCACGGTCGAACCGGTGCCGGCGCTCTTGGTGCCCGACCGCAAGGGTCAGGCGGAGACGACGATCGCCGACATGAGCGGCGTCGACACGGTGATGGTCACCGAAGAGCCGCAGGGCGGCAGCGAAGCGCCGACCGGCGAAGCGATCGTGACGATGGCGGTCCCGCAGTAGTAAGTCGTGGTTCCTTTGTCGTGCCTGAGCCGACTAAGGAACCACGCTTTGACTCATCGGCCGTAGCGGTCGGAGCTGAGCACCAGCTGCTCCGGGATCGCCGCGCGGGGCGGCGGCGCCGGGTCGGCGCGGACCGAGACGGTCTCGGCGACGCTGCGGCTGACTTCGTGGCTGCCTTTGGCCGAGACGATGACCACGCGCTCGTCGTCTGAGGTCTCGACCTTGCCCTCGAGGCCCGGATCGAGCCCGGCGTCCTTGAGGTAGTGCAGGAGCTCCTCGGCCTCGTTCTCGAAGCGCAGGACGGTGACGTCGGCGCCGATCTCGACGTCGGCCAGCAGCGCCCCCTGCTCGCGGATGCCCTCGACGATCGGGTGGCCGTGGGGGCAGGTGGTGGCGTCGCCGATGGCGGCGCGCATCCGCTCCTCGAGGACCGGGGACATCGCGTGCTCGATCCGCTCGGCCTCCTCGTGCACCTCGTCCCAGGGGATTCCGAGGACGTCGGTGAGAAAGCGCTCGATCATCCGGTGGCGACGGACGATGTAGCTGGCGTGCTCGCGCCCGTTCTCGGTGAAGGAGAGCGATTTGTTCGGGTTGCGCTCGACGTAGCCGTCATCGACCAGGCGGCCGATCATCTCGTGCACGGTCGGCGGCGAGAGCTGCATCGCCCGGGCGATGTTCGCCCCGGTCATCGGCAACCCGGCCTCCTCGAGCCAGAACATGATCTCCAGGTACTCCTGCTCGGCGACGGTGGCGTGCGCGTCCATGCGCCCGAGTCTACCCACCGCCCCACGGCGGAACTGCATCAAAT
>DASTGL010000232.1:0-5807 GCA_035719145.1 Solirubrobacterales bacterium | reverse complement strand
TGTTGTCCGGGGAGGCACTCCCCCGGCTCCCTACCGCCTAAGCGGACTGCTGCTTCTCGCGAGCGTGAAGGTCCTTCTTCAGGACCTTCCCCGTCGCGTTGCGCGGCAGCTCCTCGAGGAACTCGACCTCACGCGGCGTCTTGTATCCAGCGAGGTTGGCCTTGACGTGCGCCGTCAGCTCGCTTTCGGAGATCTCGACCCCGCCCCGGGTGACGACGAACGCCTTCAGCCGCTGGCCGAACTCGGCGTCCTCGACCCCGATCACCGCCACCTCCTCGACCGCCTCGTGGTCGGCGAGCAGGTCCTCGACCTCGCGCGGGAAGACGTTCTCGCCGCCGGAGACGATCATCTCGTCGTCGCGGCCGTCGATGAAGAGGCGCCCGTTCTCGTCGATGTGGCCGACGTCGCCGCTCGAGTAGAGGCCGTCGATCACCTCCTTGCCGCCACCGCCGGTGTAGCCCTCGAAGGCCATCTCGTTGCCGACGAAGATGCGGCCGACCTCGCCCCGCGGAACCTCCTTGCCGGCCTCGTCGTAGAGGCAGATCTTGGTCCCGCGCGGCGGCTTGCCGGCGGTGCCGGGGGCGGCGCGCAGGTCCTCCGGCGTGGCCACGGTCGCGTAGGCGACCTCGGTCGAGCCGTAGAGGTTGTAGACGTTGTCGCCGAAGTGGTCCATCCAGGCGATCGCCAGCTCGCCCGGCAGCGCCGAGCCCGAAAGCGAGGTGATCTTCAGGGTCGGCAGCTTGTAGCGCTGCAGCGTCTCCTCGGGCAGGGTGAGGATCCGCTGGATCATCACCGGCACCGCCGCCAGCACGTCGGCGCGGCTCTGCTCGATCGCCTTCAGCGTCTCCTCGGGGTCGAACTTGCGCCGCAGCACCATCGTCGAGGCGGTCGGCAGGCTCATCACGAAGTGGAAGAAGCCCCAGGAGTGGAAGAGCGGCGCCGCGATCATCATCGTCATCCGGCTGCGGAAGGGGATCTTGTCGATCAGGGCGGCGATCGGCATCAGCCCTTCGGGGCTGGAGCGCTGGGCGCCCTTCGGGGTGCCGGTGGTGCCGGAGGTGAGGATGACGAATTTCGGCTTGTCCGGCGGCGGCTTGTGGTCGGACTCGTCGCCGGCCTCGATCAGGCTCTCCAGGGTCGGCTCGGCGACCTCGCCGTCGCACCAGGCGACGATCCGCTTCACCGACGGGTCGACGTCGGCGAGCAGCCCGGCGAACTCCTCGTCGTAGACCAGCGCCTTCGGCCCCTCGCGCTTCATCACCTCGACCAGCTGCGGGCCGGCGAACATCGTGTTCAGGTAGAGCGCGCTGGCGCCGAGCTTGGCCGCGGCGAGCGTCGTCTCGACGAAGCCGCGGTGGTTGCGGCACATCACCCCGACGCCGTCGCCGGGGCCGATCCCGAGCTGCGCCAGCGAGTGGGCGAGCGCGTTGGAGCGCAGGTGCAGCCGCTGCCAGCTGAGGGCGCCGCGTTCGTCGACGATCGCCAGCTCGTGCGGGTGGTGGATCGCCGCCGTGGTAACGCCGGTCGCCGGCGAGGCCCCCCAGCGCAGGAAGGTGCTGCCGATCTTCACCGCCTTGTCCGGGCGCAGCGGCTCGAGGATGCCGGCCTCGTGCAGCACCTTCGCCTGGAAGATCGAGTCGGAGATCGAGCCGCGGACCGCGGCGGCGCTGAGACGGGAGTTCGCCATACCCAGCGGGAAGACTATTCGGATTCGACGCTTGCTACAGCCATGCAGGCGATCCCCTCGCCGCGGCCGATGAAGCCCATGCCCTCGTTGCTGGTCGCCTTGACGCTGACCCGGGCCGAGGTGGCGTCGGCGAGTGTCCGCTCCATCTCCGCCTTGTAGGGGCCGAGGCGGGGCTGCTCGCAGATCAGGGTGGCGTCGATGTTGACGATCGGGCCGGCGATCGTGCCGACGACGGTGCGCAGGAGGTCGATCGAGTCGGCGTCCTTGAAGGCCGGATCGTCGTCGGGGAACATCTCGCCGATGTCGCCGCCGCCGTTGGCGCCGAGCAGGGCGTCGATCACCGCGTGGGTGAGGACGTCGGCGTCGGAGTGGCCTTCGAGGCCCTGGTCGTGCTCGATCCGCACGCCGCCGAGGATCAGCGGCCGGCCCGGGGCGAAGCGGTGGCTGTCGTAGCCGAGGCCGACCACGGTCAGCGGACCCGGCTGCCCAGGGGCGCGAGGCTCCGCTGGCGCTGCTCGAAGACGCATAGCTCACCTATCCCCAGATCGTCCATGAACCGCACCGCGCGCTCGTATTCGAAGCCGATCTGCTCGGGCAGGTGCGCGTCGGAGGAGAGGGCGAAGGAGGCGCCCGCCTCGACGCACATCTCGGCGAACTGGCGCGAGGGGTAGAGCTCGCCGACCGGCTTGCGGATGCCCGCGGTCGAAATCTCCACCGCGATCCCGCTCTCGGCGATCGCTTCCACCGCCGGCTCGTAGAAGGCGCGCAGGTCGCGCTCGGGGCGCGGCGTCGCCCGGCCCCAGACCTTGACCAGGTCGGGATGGGCGAGGATGTCGAAGAGGCCGGAGCGGGCGGCGTCGGCGACCATCTCGAAGTAGCGGCGCCAGACCTCGTCGGCATCGCCGTTGCCCTCCCAGACGTCGAAGCCTTTGTGGTCGATCGCGGCGTCGCCGTCGCCGATGAAGTGGACCGAGCCGACGACGTAGTCGAAGTCGCGGGCGCCCAGCAGCGACTCGATCCGCTCCTCGGCGCCGGGGATGAAGTCGCACTCGATGCCGAGCCGCAGCGGCGTGCCGCGGACGAACTCGCAGTAGGCGTCGAGGTCGTCGACCGCGTTTTCAACCCAGAGCGGGTGCTGCCAGAGGTCGAGCGCCGCGCGGAAGCGGTAGACGTGCTCGGAGACCCCGAGCTCCTCGATCCCGGCGGCCCGGGCGGCCTCGAGGTAGCGCTCGACGTTCTCGGCCGTGAAGTAGCGCTCGGATGTCGTGCCCTCCTCGTCCGGGCGCAGGTGCAGGTGGTAGTCGGTGAGCATGGGGCGAGCATAAACTTCGCGCCGAATGGGCCGCCAGCTCGCCCTCCTTCTGCTCGGCTTCGCCGCCGCCACCGTGATCGCCCTGCTGGTCGGGGCGAAAAACCTCGGCACGGCCTTCGGGGTGGCGCAGGTCTGTTTTGCCGGCCTGCTGGTCTTCGTGCTGATGCGGGACTGAGCGGACTCCTCTAGCGCTCGGTGAGCAGAAGCTCGGCGATGCGGAGGTCTAAGGGCGTCGTCACCTTGAGGTTCTGCTCGGCGACGGGATGGATCAACACTGTTCCCCCCGCAGCCTCGACCAGCATCGACTCATCCGTCGCCTCCTCCGGCCGCTCGGCAGCCGCCAGCGCCTCACGAAGCGCATCCGTCCGGAACACCTGAGGCGTCTGCGCCCGCCACAACCGCGCCCGGTCCTCGGTAGTCAAAATCGTCAGTGCGGGATTCGACACCTCTGAGGGGCTCAACTCCGCACTGGAATCCTCGACCGCCCGCTTGATCGTGTCGTTGACCGGGGCGGCGGCGATTACGCCTGCTACGTCCTCGTTTGCGTCGAGGTCGGCGACGAGCGCTTCGACCAGCTCCGGGGTCACCAGCGGCCTCGCGGCGTCGTGGATCGCTACGTAGGCGGTGCCGACCGCCTCGAGGGCGTTGGCGACCGACTGCGCTCGCGTCGCTCCGCCCGGGACGACGGCGAGGTCGTGTCCCGCCAGGTCGCCGACGTGCCCCGGCGGCGCCGCGACGACGATCGAGCGCACGCTCTCGCAGGCGCGGAAGGCCTCGATCGACCACTCGATCATCGGCCGCCCGGCGACCGGCACGAATGCCTTCGGGCCGCCGGCTCCGAGACGCTCCCCGGAGCCGGCGGCCGCGATTACGGCAGTTACGGCAGGACTGCTAGGCGGTCGCAGTGGCGGCGAACCGCTCCTCGAGGAGGCTGTCGAGGTATTCCTCGGCGCCGTCCTCGTCTTTGTCGAGCGCGTACATGAACTCCGAGGCGAGGATCTTCTTCGCCCGGGTGTACATCTGCTTCTCGCCCGTGGACAGGCCCTTTTCCATCTCGCGGATGGCGAGGTTGCGGACGACCTCGGCCAGCTCGAAGACGTCACCGGTCTTGATCTTCTCGCGGTTGTACTTGAAGCGCCGGTTCCAGTTCTTCGGCATCTCCGACACGTCGTCGGTGAGGACGTTTGTGACCTTCTTGATTTCGTCCTCGTCGATAATCCGCCGCAGGCCCGCTTTGCCGGCGTTTTCGCACGGCACCATCACGGTGAGCTCGTTGTGGAGGATCTTGATCGTGAGGTACTCGCGTTCCTCACCCATCAGCTCCCGCGTCTCTTTGGTCATCACCAGGCCTGCGCCGTGATGCGGGTATACGACCTTGTCGCCAATCTCGAAGTCGCAGACGTATTCCACGTCCTCCTCGAAGACTGCCTCCACGGTGGCCTCGTCTAGCTCGGAAATCGTGACTCCTTTCGTTTTCGACGGCAGGGGTTTGCCGTCAGCTCTGCAAGTACCGGTCGACCAGATCGACCTCTTGGAGCCGGCGCAGGCCCTCGCGGATGTCCTTGGCGCGCTGCGCCCCGACTCCGTCGACGGCGGCGAGCTCTTCTTCGGAGGTCGCGAGGACCTCCTCCAGCCCGCCCAGCTCGTGGGTGATCTTCTGGACGACAAGCTTGGGGATGCGGGGGACCCGGCCCAGCACGCGGTAGCCGCGCGGGCCGACGGCCAGGTCCAGGGTGTTGACCTTGCGGTCGTAGCCGAGCAGCTCGGCGAGACGACCGAAGTCGAGCACGTCCTGGTGGGGCATGCGGCCGAGCGCCTGCAGGACCGCGGTCAGGTTCTGCTCGGAGTCCTCGACCGAGTAGTCGCGGATCAGCGCGGTCTTGTCAGCGGCGACGCCGACCATCGTCTCCTCCAGCTGCATCTCGATCAGCCGGCCCTCGGTGCCGAGCTCGACGATGTAGCGCTCGACCTCGACCGCCATCCGCGTCACCAGCTCGGCCCGCTGCAGGGCCGAGAGCGCGTCGTGGAGGACGACGCCGCCGTCGAACTCGAGCTGGGTCAGCCGCGCCGAGACCTGGTCGAGGCGCTGGCGGTACTTCTCGAGCGTGGCGAGACCCTGGTTCGCTTTCGCGAGCACGGCCGGGATGTCCTGGAGGATGTACTTGGTGCCCTCGACGTAGAGGGAGACGACGTCGCGGCGCTGCGAGATCGCGATCACCAGCGCCGTGGTCTGTTTGGAGACGCGCTCGGCGGTGCGGTGGCGGGTGCCGGTCTCTGAGCTCAGGATCGTCGGGTCCGGCATCAGCTGGACGTTGGCCCAGGCGATTTTCGTCGCCTCGCCGTTGAGGACGATGGCGCCGTCCATCTTCGCCACCTGGTAGAGCATCGCCGGCGTGTAGTCGACGTCGAGCTTGATGCCGCCGGAGAGCAGGTGCGAGATGTCGTCGAGGTCGCCGACGACCAGCAGGCCGCCCGTCCGCGAGTGGACGATGTTGTCGATCCCCTCGCGCAGCGCGCCGCCGGGGGCGACTACGTCGAGTGCTCTGAGGAGCCGGGGATCTTGGCGTTCTGAAAGCTCTTGTAACTCATCCCCAGGCAAAGAAGGCATCGAGTAAGAGGATGGCAGAAACGGCTCTGGAATGCGGTCTGCTGCATTCCTAGTGGACAGGTCGGAATGGGGTTTGTCAAGTAGTGAGTTCAGGCGTCGGGGGAGGGACCCGGTGCTCCTCCTCCAGAATTGCGCGGCACGCCGCTTTCGCGGCTTAGCCGCAATCTGACTGCGCGGCTTCGCCGCGCCCCGGATCAGAT
>DASTGL010000231.1:0-6480 GCA_035719145.1 Solirubrobacterales bacterium | reverse complement strand
TACACGCGGATGCGCTCGGAGCTGCGCGGCGGGGTCCTGCCGCAGGCGACGAGGGAGCGGATCGCGCTGGCTGTCGCCGAGCACCGCGAGGACAACTACAGCATCGCTCAGCACGCCAAATCGGCCCGCCGGGCGGGCCTCGGCCTCGACGAGGTCTCCAAGGCCCGCAGCTTCACCTCGGGCGACCCCAAGGAGGCGGCTCTGCTCGCCTACCTGAAAGAGGCCCTCGACGCCGAAGGCCCCCCGCCCCCAGCCGCCTAAGCAGCCGAGGGAAGTACCCGAGGCCCAGCCTGGTCCTTCGGAAGAGCAGCCGCGCTAGCAATCAGGCTCTGGAACTCGTTCAGCGCCAGGTGCCCGACCGCCTCGAGGATCTCCTCGTCGGTCCAGCCGATCTCCCGCGCCTCCTCGTGGAGGTGCAGGGGCGGGGGACCTTCCGCGTCGAGGGCCTCCTTCAGGTAGGCGAGCAGCGCCGCCTCCTTCTCGTCGCCCGAGGTGAAGCTGCGGGCTTTGGAGACCTCGTCGAGGCCGAGGCCTGCCCGGCGCGCCGACTTCGCGTGCTGGGCGATGCTGTAGTCGTCCTCACGATGCTCGGCCACAGCCAGCGCGATCCGCTCCCTCGTCGCCTGCGGCAGGACCCCGCCGCGCAGCTCCGAGCGCATCCGCGTGTACGCGCGTAGGACAGCCGGCGCCCCGGCAAGCACGCCGACGAACTTCGTCACCGCGCCCCCGGCGGCCTGGATGCTCTTGATGAGAGGAGCGCTCTCATCTGGCGCCGTCAGCTCGTCGTGGATCTGAAATCTGCTTACTGCGGTTTTTACCGTCACTTCGCTTCTCGCTTCTGGCTCCTCTTCGGGGCGGCACTTCGCTTTACGGAGCCGTTACGTGGCCTTTACTTTACTTTTAGCCGCTTACTTACCTGTCGTAAGTTATACCTGCTTCCCCGGACGCTTTCAAGCTGGCTGCGGCGTCCTTTCTCTACCCGTATATACGGCGTTCAGCACTGGCTCGGTTCATTGAGGGGGGCTCATTGGCTAGCGTTGCGCACTTCGCAACAGCCAAGGAGGCATGAGGCATGGCAGAGCAACCCCGCAGCGCCGCTGACGTCACCCAGCTCGTCAAGGACCACGACGTCCGCTTCATCCGCCTCTGGTTCACCGACGTCCTCGGGCAGCTGAAGAGCTTCTCGGTCAACGCCTCCGAGCTGGACGACGCCTTCGAAGGCGGGATGGGCTTCGACGGCTCTTCGATCACCGGCTTCAACCCGATCGAGGAGTCCGACATGCTGGCGGTCCCAGACCCCAGCACCTTCGCGCTGCTTCCCTGGCGCCCCGAAGAGGACGCCGTCGCCCGCATGTTCTGCGACATCCGCGTGCCCGGCGGCGGCCCCTACGAGGGGGACCCGCGCTGGATCATGCGGCGGGCGCTGAAACGGGCTGAGGAGATGGGCTTCGACGCCTACAACATCGGCCCGGAGCTGGAGTTCTTCTACTTCCGCTCGGCGAAGCCGTCGGGAGGCGCGCCCGAACCGCTCGACGAGGGCGGCTACTTCGACCTGACCACGCTCGACGCGGGCTCGGACCTGCGGCGCGAGACCGTGCTGGCGCTGGAGAAGCTCGGCATCCACGTCGAGTACACCCACCACGAGGTCGGCCCCTCCCAGCACGAGGTCGACATGCGCTACAAGAACGCGCTCGAAATGGCCGACGACTGCATGACCTACCGCATCGTCGTCAAGGAGTACGCGATGAAGTACGGCTACCACGCGACCTTCATGCCCAAGCCGCTGTTCGGCGAGAACGGCTCCGGGATGCACGTCCACCAGTCGCTCAGCCGCGACGGCAAGAACGCCTTCTACGACGAGGACGACCCCTACTACCTCTCCCCGGTGGCGAAGAGCTTCATCGCCGGGCAGCTGAAGCACGCGCGCGAGATCTCGCCGCTCTTCGCCCAGTGGGTCAACTCCTACAAGCGCCTGGTCCCGGGCTACGAGGCGCCGGTTTACCTGGCCTGGTCGCGCCGCAACCGCTCGGCGCTGATCCGGGTGCCGCTCTACCACCCCGGCAAGGAGTCGGCGACGCGGGCCGAGCTGCGCTGCCCCGACCCCGCCGCCAACCCCTACATCTGCTTCGCCGGGATGCTGCAGGCGGGGCTGGAAGGGGTCGAGAAGGGCTACGAGCTGCCCGAGCCGATGGAGCAGAACCTCTACCACCTCTCCCAGGAGGAGCTCTCCCACCAAGGGATCGAGCAGCTGCCGGCGACGCTAGGCGAGGCGATCGAGGTCGCGGCCGAGTCGGAGCTGGTCCTGCGCACGCTCGGCGAGCACACGTTCAGGCGGTTCGTCGAGATCAAGCGCCAGGAGTGGGACGACTACCGCGTCCAGGTCACTCCCTACGAGATCGAGAACTTCCTACCGATCCTCTAGCTGGCGCTGCAGCTCCTCCGGGCTGGTGACCGGGAGCTGGCAGGTGAAGTTCTGGCAGACGTAGGCGGACGGTTTACCGTCGATGGTGGTTCGACCCTCCAGTAGCGGAGGCTCGGTTGAGCTTTCGGGGCCGCCGGCTACGACGAGGTGGGGGCGGAATCTCTCCCGGACTACGGCAGTGAGGGCGCTGAGGTTGTCGCCTACTAGCGCTACCTCGCGGGTGGGGGAGAGGTGGAAGTCGAGGGCTCTCAGCATGTGGGCGAAGGCGTCGGGGTGTTCCACTGCCGGTTTGCCGAAGAGGGCGAAGACGCTCTCGCCGGCCTCCGTGTAGCGGCGCTCGCCGGTCAGGGCGCCGAGGCGCAAAAGGCCCATCGCTGCCGAGCTGTTGCCGGAGGGGATCGGGTGGTCGCCTACCTCCTTGCGGCGGGCGATCAGCTCCTCGTGGTCGGCGGAGGTCGAGTAGAAGCCGCCGCGCTCGGGGTCGCCGAAGCGGGCGATCATCGTCTCCGCCAGGGCCTGTGCCTCGGTGAACCAGCGGGTCTCGAAGGTCGCTTCGTAGAGCGCCAGCAGCGCCTCGAGCAGGAAGGCATGGTCCTCGAGGTAGGCGTTGAGGTGGGCGCGGCCGTCTTTGTAGGTGCGCAGGAGGTTGCCGTCGGCGTCGCGCAGCTGCTCGAGCAGGAAGGCGGCGCAGGCGCGGGCGGCGTCGAGGTAGTCCTCGCGTCCGAGCACCGCGCCGGCGTCGGCCAGAGCCGCGATCGCCAGCGCGTTCCACGAGGTCAGCCGCTTGTCGTCGAGCCCTGGCCAGACCCGCTGCGAGCGCGCCTCGAACAGCGCCCGCCGCGCCTCCGCCAGCCCCTCCGGCTCCGGCGCCCCGGCACCTTCGGCCCGATGCAGGATGTTCGCCCCCTCGAAGTTCCCCTCCTCCGTAACCCCCCAGAACTGCATCAACTTATCCACCTGCTGGGTGGTCAAGTTGATGCAGTTCGGGTCGGCGGCTAGGACCGCTTCGATCTCGGCTGGGGTCCAGACGTAGAACTTGCCCTCCTCGCCCTCGCTGTCGGCATCAAGGGCGGAGTAGAAGCCGCCCTCGGGGCCGCGCATCTCGCGCAGCATCCAGTCACAGATCTCTTCGCAGACGCGGCGGTAGCGCTCGTGGCCTAGCTCCTGCCAGCCGTGCAGGTAGGCGCGGGCGAGCAGGGCGTTGTCGTAGGGCATCTTCTCGAAGTGGGGGACGAGCCAGATCGCGTCGACCGCGTAGCGGGCGAAGCCGCCGCCGAGCTGGTCGTAGATGCCGCCGGCGAGCATCCGGTCGAGGGTCAGTTCGACGTGCTGGGTTTCGCCCCGGGCCAGCAGCAGCTCCAGCGAGGAGGCGGGCGGGAACTTCGGGGCGCCGCCGAAGCCGCCGTTGCGCCCGTCGGCGGCGGCCAGCAGGCGCCCGACCGCCTCCTCCAGCTCCGCCGGACCCGGCAGGTCGGGGCGCGGCTCGACTTCGCCGATCGCCCCCAGCCGCGCCCGCGTCCCCGGCGCCCGCTCGCGGATCTCCTCGCGTTGGGTCTCGAAGGCGTGGACCACCGCTTCCATCACCATCCGGAAGCTCGGCATCCCGCGGCTGGTGTCCGGCGGGAAGTAGGTGCCCCCGTAGAACGGGACGCCCTCGGGGTCGAGGAAGACGGTCATCGGCCAGCCGCCGTGGCCGCTGATCGCCTGCACCGCCTCCATGTAGATCGCGTCGACGTCCGGCCGCTCCTCGCGGTCGACCTTGACGCAGACGAAGTGCTCGTTCATGTAAGCGGCGGTCTCGGCGTCCTCGAAGGACTCGCGCTCCATCACGTGGCACCAGTGGCAGGCGCTGTAGCCGACCGAGAGCAGGATCGGCCGGTCCTCCTCGCGCGCCCGCTCCAGCGCCTCCGCGCCCCACGGGTACCAGTCGACCGGGTTGTCCTTGTGCTGGAGGAGGTAGGGGCTGGTCTCCTGGGCGAGGCGGTTCGGCATCTCCCCGGAACCTACCCAGCCGGCGAGGAAGTCAAATTTTCGGGTCCGGAGGGTCGCTGAAATTCGGGTCCACATGTAGGTTGCGGGGGATCGGGACCCCTTTGGCCGGGTAACCAATTACGGTCACCTTGATGAAGAACCAGCAAAGGGCCGGGAAGGACCCGGCAGTCGAAGCCGCGCTCGCGAAGCTGTCGTCCGAGGACCGGGCGGTGGTCCAGGGCGCGCTCGACCGGGCCGAGAAAACCGAGGCCGAACTGCGCTTCCTCGCCGACCACGACTCGCTTACCGGCTTGCTGAACCGGCGGCGCTTCCGCGCCGAGCTCGACCAGTACGTGTCCTTCACGGCCCGCTACGGCGGCCGCGGCGCGGTGATGGTGATCGACATCGACGGGCTCAAGGGGGTCAACGACCAGAGCGGCCACCAGGCGGGCGACCGGCTGATCCGCCGGGTCTCCGACGTGCTGCGCGAAAGGGTGCGCGCCACCGACCTCGTCGCCCGCCTCTCCGGCGACGAGTTCGCGGTGCTGATGCCGCAGACCGACACCGCCGGGGCGCTGCAGCTCGGCGAGGACCTGCGGGCGCAGGTCGCCGACGCCTTCGCGCCCGGCTCGGAAGTGGGTTCGGCCTCGATCAGCGTCGGGATCACGATGTTCGGCGGCCAGGAGGGAGCCGGCTCCGAAGCGGTCCTGCTTGCGGCCGACCAGGCGATGTACCAGGCCAAGGAAGAGGGCCGCAACCGGATCATGCTCTTCAACGCCCCGGGCGAGGCGGCGAACCCGGCCCAGCGGGCGCAGACGACCAGCGCCAGGATCCGCGACGCCCTCACCCAGGACCGCCTCAGCCTCGCGACGCAGCCGATCCGGTCGCTCGCCGACGGCGGAATCGAGCGCTACGAGCTGTTCCTGCGGATGACGGGCGAGAGCGGCGAGCTGCTGCCGGCGGCCTCCTTCATCGAGGTCGCCGAGCGCTCCGGCATGGTCCAGGAGCTCGACCGCTGGGTCGTCGCCCGGGCGCTGGAGATGATGGCCGAGCGCGAGCGGGCGGGCAACCCCGTCTCCCTGCACATGAACCTCTCCGGCGCCTCGATGACCGACCTCTCGGTGCTCGAATTCATCGAACGGCGCCTCGACGAAGGCGAAGCCGACCCCGCTCGCTGCACCTTCGAGATCACCCAGACGGCGCGGGTCGAGGACTACGAGACCGCGGGGGCCTTCGCCGATCGGCTGACCGAGTTCGGCTGCGAAGTCGCGATCGACGACTACGGCGCCGGCTTCGGCCCCTTCGCCTACCTGAAGAAGGTGGCCTTCGACGTGATCAAGATCGACGGCGCCTTCATCCGCGAGATGTCCACAAACGACGCCGATCAGCTCGTCGTCAAAGCGATCGTCGAGATCGCCCGCGGGCTCGGCAAGCGCACGATCGCCGAGTTCGTCGAGGACGAGGACACGACGAAGATGCTGCGCGAGTACGGCGTCGACATGGCCCAGGGCTTCCACCTCGGCCGGCCCGCCGACGCGGTGGAGACGCTGGCCGCCGACGCCGCCTAGAGCGGGCCTGGCGCGCCGCGCAGCTGGGCGCGCTTGATCTTGCCGCTGCTGGTCTTCGGCAGCTCGTCGGCGAACTCGACGATGCGGGGGAACTTGTAGGGAGCGGTCTCGCGTTTGCAGTGCTCCTGCAGCTCGCGGATCAGCCGCTCGTCGCCGGAGGCGCCGTCGCCGTCGCGGAGGACGACGATCGCGCGGACGACGGCGCCGCGCTCAGGGTCGGGGGCGGCGACCGCGGCGGCGTCGGCGACGGCGGGGTGGGAGAGGAGGGCCGCCTCGACCTCGGTCGGGCCGATCCGGTAGCCGGAGGAGAGGATGATGTCGTCGCCGCGGCCCTCGAAGAAGAGGTAGCCCTCCTCGTCTTCGCTGACCAGGTCTCCCGTCTGCCACCACTCGCCCTCGAAGCGCTCGCCGTCGAGGTAGCGGGAGAAGAAGGTGGGGGAGGAGGCGGGGCGTAGCTGCAGTTCGCCGACCTCGGAGCCGTCCGCCTCCTCGCCGGGGACGATCCGGACCTCCATCCCC
>DASTGL010000230.1:0-5234 GCA_035719145.1 Solirubrobacterales bacterium | reverse complement strand
GACTGGTCGAAGTGCAGGCGAATGATCCGGGCGGGGGTGCGCTTCGGGATGATCGACGAGATCGTCGTCGACAAGGAAGAGTCGCGGCGGCGCTCGGCGCAGGAGTGGCACAAGGGCGACGTCCCGATCGCCGAGTAGGGCTAGAGCACGGCCCGCGCTGTTGCCAGGTACTCGTCGTAGTCGCGGATGTAGTCGTCCTCGTCGAACGCGGTGGAGACGAGCCCCATGTAGACAGCGCCGGCCGAGAACTCCCCGATGTCGTGCCAGATCATCGGCGGCACGTACAGCCCCCGGCGCGGGTCTTCCAGCCGGTAGGTATGGCGGCTGACGCCGTCGTCGAGGACCATCTCGAGGCTGCCCGCCACGCAGAAGACGACCTCCTCGAGCCGATGATGAGCGTGAGCCCCGCGAGCCGCGCCGGCCGGGATGTCGTAGACGCAGAAGGTCCGGGCGATCGGGAACGGGACGTGGGCCTCCGCCTCGGCGAAGACGAGGTTGCCCTGCGGGTTGGCGATCACCGGCAGCTCGATCAGTTGGCATCTCTCGAGTCCCATCCCCCGAGACGATAGTTGGACACGGTGTCCGGCTAAGGGCACGTAGAGTCCCCGCCGAGATGGCGACGATTCACCCCAGCGCAGTGGTCGAAAGCGCCTCGATCGGCGAGGGCGTCTCGATCGGGGAGTTCTCGATCGTCAGGCCCGGGGCGGTGATCGGCGACGGCGTCGACCTCCTCCCCCGCGTGATCGTCGACGCTAACGTCGAGGTCGGAGCCGGGACCGAGGTCCAGCCCGGCAGCTACCTCGGTCGCCGCCCGCGCGCCGCCGGTGCGGTCGTCCGCCGGCCGACCTACGTCGAACGGCTGCGGATCGGCAGCGGCTGCGCGATCGGCGCCAACGTCGTCGTCTACTACGACGTCGAGATCGGCGACGACACCCTGATCGGCGACCAGACCTCGATCCGCGAGAGCAACCGGATCGGCTCGCACTGCGCGATCGGCCGTATGAACGCGATCGACCGCGAAGTCCGGATCGAAGACGGCTGCTCGAGCATGATGGCCTGCAACCTCGTCGCCAGGACGGTCGTCGGCAAGGGCGTCTTCATGGGCCCCCACTTCCTGACCACGAACGACAACGCCCTCGGCGCAGAGGGCTGGGATGCGGCCTCGGCGCCGTCGATCACGATCGAGGACGAAGCTCGCTTCGGCGCGGGTGTCACCTTGGTGCCGGGGGTGACGATCGGCCGCGGCGCCTTCGTCGCCGCGGGCGCGCTGGTGACCCGTGACATCGCCGCGGGAACCAGGGTGATGGGGGTCCCGGCAAGACCCTCGCCGCCGCGCGACTGAGCGCGACGAGATTGCAAGAAGCGCCGCCGTTGGGGCAAACTGTCACCTCGGGCGCGCCGCGGAGGGACGCGGGGCGCCGACCGCGCGGCGGTAGCTCAATGGTAGAGCCCTAGCCTTCCAAGCTAGTTATGCGGGTTCGATTCCCGTTCGCCGCTCTTTAGGTCTAGATGAACGCGTGCGCGGGGGCGTTTAGGAGGCTCCCTTCGCTGCCGAATAAGTGAGCGTGCGCGTTCTGAGATCACTGACGGCGGGGGTCGCGCTCGTGCTGCTCCTGGCGCTCGCCGGCTGCGGCTCCGGCGGCTCGGACAGCAGCGATTCCTGGGGCGGCTCGGGGTCGAACTCCGTCGGCTACGTCGACTGGCCGCTGTTTGGGCGAGTGCCGGCGCGGACCCACTACCTGCCGGCCGAGAAGCGGGCGCTCGACCCGCCGCTGAAGCAGGCCTGGTCGGTCAACACGCACGCGCTGATCGAGTTTCCGCCGGCGATCCACGACGGCGTCGCCTACGTGATCAACAAGTACGGGAACGGCAAGGCGGTGCGACTGCGGGACCGCAAGGTCCTCTGGGAACTGAACGTGCGGCCGAGCGACAAAGGCAAGCCGAACTTCGTCACCGGCCCCGTCTACTATCGCGGCGCCGTCTACGGAGCCTTTCTGACCGGCAACCTCGCCGCCGGCGACGCCAAGACCGGGAAGAAGCTGTGGGTGCGGCACCTCAACGGCCACCTGGAATCTTCGCCGCTCGCCGTCAACGGGACGCTCTACGTCGGCACCGACACGACCAACGTCGTCGCCCTGCGCGCCGCCGACGGCAAGACGCTCTGGAGCTTCAACGCCCCCGGGGCGATCAAAGCGAGCCCCAGCTACGCCGACGGCGACGTCTTCGCCGCCGACTACCAGAGCTCGATGTTCGCGCTCGACGCGAAGACCGGCAAGCCGGTCTGGCGGACCAACACCAGCGAAGTACCACCCTTTGGGCGGGGCGGCTTCTTCTCCTCCCCCGCGGTCGGCTTCGGCCGCGTCTACGCCGCCCGCGACGACGGCACCGTCTACGCCTTCGACGAGAAGACCGGCAAGGTCGACTGGTCCTTCGAAACCGGCGACTCCACCTACGGATCGCCTGCCGTCGCCGACGTCCCGGGAACGCCGCCGAGCGTCTACATCGGTGCCGAAAACGGCCGCTTCTTCGCCCTCGACGCCCGCACCGGCAAGCCCCGCTGGACCTACGATGTCGGCGGTCCGGTCCCCGGCACCGCGACCGTGATCGGCCACACCGTCTACACCTCCAGCTTCAAGACCCAGGAAACGACCGGCCTCGACGCCCGCACCGGCAAGCGCGTCTTCCACATCAAGCAGGCCGGCTACACGCCGATGGTCTCCGACGGCAAGCGCCTCTACCTGGTCGGCTACTACGACCTGATCGGGCTCGAACCGGCGAAGCGCTAGCGGATCGGGCTGCCGGCGCGGCTGACCTCGAGGTCGAAGAGGCGGAAGTCGGCGCCGAGCAGCGGCTGGGCGACGTTGTGGACCGGCGTCTCGCCGATCGTGCCGTCGGGCGAGCCGGCGTGGGCGTGGCCGTGAAGGACGAGGTCGGGACCGTGCTCGAGGATCGGCGCCGCCAGCCGATCGCTGCCGAGGAAGACCCAGATCTCCCGCGGCTCGCCTTCCAGCGTCGCCTCGATCGGCGCGTAGTGGAGGAGGACGATCCGCAGCGGGCAGGTCGCCACCTCGCGCAGCCCCTTCTCCAGCGCTTCCACTTCTTCGGTCGCCTCGTGGTAGACCGCGCGCAGCGAGGGCTCGCCGAAGTCCGGCAGGTGCCGCGGCGCGAAGCCGCCGACGAAGCCCTTGACGCCGACGATCCCGACCTCGACCTCGCCGACCTGACAGACCGCGGCGCGGCGGTCGAGCATCTCCACCCCGCCCGACCGCAGGCGCTCGATGATCGCCTCGGCTTCGTCGGCGTGCCAGTCGTGGTTGCCGAGCACCGCGTAGACCGGCGCCGCGGTCGCCGCCGCGGCTTCGCAGAGGATTTCCGCCTCCTCGAGGCGCCCGTGGCTGGTCAGGTCACCGGCGACGAGGACGAGGTCGACGTCGTCGCTCAGCTGCGCGAAGGACTCGACCACCGCCTCGCGGTTGGACTCGCGGCAGTGGACGTCGCCGGTCGCCGCGACCCGCACCCGCCCCTCGCCGCGGGACAACCGCCCATCGCCGTTGGAAGAAGCCATCTTGGAAGAAGCCATCGCCGCCTCCCTACCCGGCCTCTCCCTAGCCCAAAAAACAGCCGACGGGACGAAAACGGGCCTATATGGAGCGAAATCGTCCCGTCGGCGAGGCGTTTAGGCACGGGCGCGCCGGGGCACGGAATTAGGGCATGGCCGAGGGACTGGGCAAGAGCGAGGTCGCCGCCGCGCTGACCGACAGCCTCAAGCGCTCGATCGCGGCGCTGGAGCGGCAGGAGATCCCCTACGTCCTGGGGGGCGGCCTCGGCTGCTGGGCGCGGGGCGGCCCGCCCTCCTCCAACGACATCGACCTGATGCTGAAGCCCGAGGACGCCGAGCGCGCCCAGGAAGCGCTCGCCGAGGCCGGGATGCGCCCGGAGACCCCGCCCGAGCAGTGGCTGCGCAAGGCATGGGACGGCGACATCCTCATCGACCTGATCTACGAACCCTCGGGGATGACGATCGACGACGAGGTGATCGCCCGCGGCGAGGAGATGAGCGTCGAGGCGATGCAAATCCGGGTGATGGACCTCGACGACATCCTCGTCACCAAGCTCTTCGCGCTCGACGAGCACAGCGCCGACTACCGCGACCTGATCCTGATCACCCGCTCGCTGCGCGAGCAGATCGACTGGGAGCGGCTGCGCGAGCGCACCGCCGCCAGCCCCTTCGCCCGCGCCTTCTTCACCCTCGCCGACGGCCTCGAGATCAGCCCGGGCACCCCCGCCACGGCCTCGGCCGAGAGCTAGCGGCGGCTAGAGCTTCGCCATCAGGTCGCGGTAGAACGGCCTGAAGCCGGCGCGTTCGTAGAGCCGGGTCGCCCCTTCGTTCGCCTCGACCACGCCTACCGACCAATGGGTCACGCCCTCGGCGCGCAGCCGCTCCTGGCAGGCCTCGATCAGCATCGTGCCGATGCCCTGACCACGAGCCGACGCGGCGACGGCGAGCGTCTCCAGCTCGCCGACCCGGGGCCCGACGTCCCAGCTCGGCATCGAAGGCTTGACGCTGAGGACCGCGTAGCCGACCGGCTCGCCGTCGCCCTCCTTCGGAACCGCCGCCAGCATCCGCGCGCTCCCCTCGCCCAGCCATTCGAGGTACTGCCCACGTCGGAGCGCCCAGGCGTCCCCGCCGCTGCGCACCGGCCAGGCCCCTTCGACCACCTCGCCGTGGAACTCGACCAGCTCCCTGAAGAGGTGGCCGACGCGATCGATTTCCTCGACCGTCAGCTCCTCGACGACGAGGTCGACGTGGTCAATCGAGCCCACGCCGACCTCATACCCAGCCCGGGCCCGGCTTAGTGCCCGGAGCCGCGCCCGACCTGCGTCGTCAATTTCACCTTCGGTTCGCCGGAGCCGATCTTCGCCGCCTTGACCGAGAAGCGGAGCGTGCCCTTGCGCAGGCCGGAGACTTTGGCGACCAGGAAGGTCTGGCCGCTCTGCTTCTTGACCTGGAGCTTGCGCACCTTCGGCCGCCCCGCGGCGACGACTTTGCCTTTGGCGATCAGCTTCAGGCCGGCGAGCTTGAACTTGTCCAGGGCGCTGTTCCAGCTGAGGACGATCTGCAGGGCTTTGGTCGAAGCGCCGACCGGGATCGTGTGGACCTTGCTCTGCCCTTCCTTCAGCAGGTCGTTGAATTCGCGCGGCGGCGTCTGGCAGGTCAGGGCCGCCTCGATCTT
>DASTGL010000229.1:0-5332 GCA_035719145.1 Solirubrobacterales bacterium | reverse complement strand
GGCGGTCGGCGCGACCAACGCGACCTGGCTCTGGTGCCCCTACGCCGACACCGAAAAGAACCTGCGCCGGCAGCGGTTGAAGAGCCTCTACCCGGGCGACGGCTACGTCGACTGGACCTGCCTCGATGGCTACAACTGGGGCCGCAACCCGGTCAACCCCAAGCCTTGGCGCAGCTTCTCGGAAATCTTCGACCCGGCCTACAACCTGCTGACGAAGAAGATCGCCCCGCGCAAGCCGCTGATGCTGGGAGAGCTTGCGACCAGTCCCTACGGCGGCCACAAGGCACTTTGGATCAAACAAATGTTTCAAAAGCTCCCGCGCGACTATCCGCGGGTTCGCGCTTTGATCTACTTCAACACCGTTGACCGCACGGTCGACTGGCCGCTGGAGACCTCTCCGAACGCGGCCCGGGCGTTTGCCCTTGGCATCCACAAGGGGATCTACGCCAACAACCGTTTCGGCGAATTGGCTACCAGTCCAATTCCGGCGCCGCGTTGATCCCGGCGGCGACGCCGCCCGTAACAAGGGGTCGAGAGGGCGCAGCAATCAGGAAAACGGCGGGTTAGGACCACAGAGGCATAGATGAAGATCACCGACAGCAAACTCCGCCGCGCCGGTCTCGCCTGCCTGCTGAGCTCCATGCTGCTGCTGGTGCCCGGCGCCGCGGCGGCGAAGCAGCGGCCGCCGAACTCGCTCTACTGGGGCGCCCAGATCGGCGACCAGATCACCGGCGAAGCGGCGCCGTGGGACATGAACCCGGTCTACCGCTTCCAGCACCTCACCGGCAAGGGCCTCTCGGTGATCGAGTTCTCCTCGCCCTTCGCCGAATGCGACGGCAGCAGTTGCACCCTGATCAGGTTCCCGACGACGCCGCTGGACAACATCCGCAACTACGGCGCGATCCCGGTCTTCAGCTGGAACTCGACCTCGAGCCCGCCCAGCCTCGACGAGCCCGACTTCAATCTCGGCACCCTGCTGAGCGGCCGCTACGACGGCTTCATCCGCGAATTCGCCCTCAAAGCGAAGGCCTGGGGCCACCCGTTCTTCCTCCGCTTCGACTGGGAGATGAACGGCTTCTGGTTTCCCTGGAACGAGGGGGTCAACGGCAACACGCCGGGCCAGTTCGTCGCCGCCTGGCGCCACGTCCACGACATCTTCGCCTCGGTCGGGGCGACCAACGTCAGCTGGGTCTGGTGCCCTAACGTCGATCTCTACAACAGCCTGACGCCGCTGGGGAAGCTCTACCCGGGTGACGACTACGTCGACTGGACGGGGCTCGACGGCTTCAACTGGGGCAACCGCCGCGGCTCACCCGGCTGGCAGAGCTTCAACCAGGTCTTCCACCGCACCTACAAGCGGATCGTCACCAAGGTGGCGCCGCACAAGCCGATGATGCTGGCCGAGGTGGCCGCCAGCGACAAGGGCGGCAACAAGCCGGCCTGGATCAAGAACATGCTCACCACCGTCCGCCACAACTACCGCAAGGTCCGCGCCGTGA
Source organism: Solirubrobacterales bacterium (assembly GCA_035719145.1). GTDB lineage: Bacteria > Actinomycetota > Thermoleophilia > Solirubrobacterales > 70-9 > VAYN01. Next base: position 3,833 of record DASTGL010000229.1, on the reverse strand, counting down.
TCTGGTACGACGTCGAAGACCGCGGCACCCACTGGCCGATCGAGCGCCGCAAGCAGGACTACAACGCCTTCCGCAAGGGCATCGGCGCCGGCGCCTACCGCGCCAACGAATTCGGCGGCATCACCGGCAGCCCGATCCAGCCGCCGCCCCGGGGCTAGCCGGACCGAACACGGCCCGTAGGGTCAGCGGGCGTCCTCGCTAGATCCCCGCTCGAGCTCTTCCGCCACCTCCAGCAGACGCTCTAAGGGCGTCTGGAGGGCGTAGGCGATGCGGCGCAGGTCTCCCCACCTCGGCTCCTCGCTGCCGGCTTCGATCGCCGTCAGCGCGGCGGCCTTTAGTTCTGCCTGGCCCGCCAGTTCCTCCTGGCTCAGGCCCGCCCGCGTCCGCAGGCTGCGGATCGCCTCTCCCAGCGCTGGCAGCGGCTCCAGGCCGCGGGCGTCCTCGTCGGCGCGATCGCTCATTGCCGCGAGGCTAACGGCCGGGCTCTCCGAAAACTTGGAGTTCGGCTCAGGCCGCGGCGCCGGCGCGCTGCTGCTCGGCGACCTCGGGCGAGGCGGCGAGGTGGCGCTCGTGGCTGAGGGTGCGGCGGCGGCGGGCCTCGCGGAAGATCGTGCCGAGGACGCGGAAGCCGTCGCGGAAGGTCTTCAGGTTGCTCTCGCCGTGCATCCGCAGTTTCTCGTAGCTCGGCACCTCGGTGATCTTCATCCCGGCGGAGGCCATCCGCAGGTTGATCAGCGTCTCCACCTCGAAGCCGGGGACGTCGAGCGAGATAAAGGGAAGGCAGCGGGCCCAGAAGGCGTTGTAGCCGTAACAGAGGTCGGTGAACTTGGTCCCGTGCAGCATGTTGGCGGTGCCGCTGAGGACGGTGTTGCCGAGGCTGCGCAGCCGGGTGATGTCAGCGCTGCCGCCGCCGTCCATGTAACGGGAGCCCTTGGCGAAGTCGGCACCGGCCTCCAGCGCGGCGACGAAGGCGGGGATCTCGGCCGGGTCGGCGGAGCCGTCGGCGTCGAGCATGACAACGAGGTTGCCGGTGACGGCGGCGAAGCCGGTGCGGAAGGCGTCGCCCTTGCCGCGGCCGCTCTGGCTGGTCACCCGGATCTCCGGGTAGGCCTGGCGGGCGGCCTCGATCGTGTTGTCTTTCGAGTTGCCGTCGACGAGGATCACCTCGTGCAGGCCCTCCGGCAGTTCGGAGAGGACCTGGCCGATGTTCCTCTCCTCGTTCATCGCCGGCACGACGACGCTGATCTTGGTCTTGCGGACGCGACGGCGGTCGGGGCCTTTGTAGGGCTTGGAATCGCGCCCGAGCGCCTCGACGCCGATCAGCGGCACGCCGCCGACGCGGCTGGTGGTGACCGATTGTGCCTCGAGCAGGTCGAGCGGGCGGGGCAGCAGGCTGACCGGGACGCCGATCGATTTGAAGGCCCGCATCAGCTCCAGCAGGCCTTCGTCGTCGGCGTGGGAGCTGGAGATGACGACGCGGTCGGCGTGGTAGCGCTCGACCACCTCGAGGGCGGCGACGCGGCCCGCGGTCCCCGGGTCTTTCTCGGCCGGGGGGACGGTGCCGACGACGTTCGCGTATTTCTTCAGCGGCGCGTAGGCGCGGAGGCGGTCGGCGGTCTCCTCGTCGCCGACGAGGACCCAGCGCTCCTGCGGGTTCATCCGCTCCAGGTGAGGGGCGAGGAAGGTGCGCAGGCAGGTGTCGAGGGCGATGAAGCCGAGCCAGAGCCCGAGCTGTTCGATCCCGCCGAGGGGGGTGAGCAGCGAGGCCGACCAGGCGAAGATGGCGGCGACGAGGAAGCGGATGACCGGCCAACCGCGCGCCTCCTCCGCGGCCCGCCCGGAGGTCGAGCCGTAGACGCCGAGCAGGGCGTAGACGAAGAGCAGGACCAGCGGTGCGACGGGGAAGGCGGGGAGGAGGCCGACGCCGGCGATCGCGGCCACGACGGCCAGGGCGACGGAGGAAGAGAAGAAGTCGACGGCGGGGAGCAGCCAGAGGCTGGGGCCGCGCTTGGCCATCGGCATCGCCCCCAGCGTCGGGCGGTCCTGGACCAGCGTTTCGCGGGCCGCGGCCGGGGGCTGGAAGGGGTGATCTAGAGGGACGTCGGTGGAAGAGTGCATAGGCTGCGAGTGAGGGGACTGGGCTGTTCTTTGTAAGGCGGGAACGGAGCGAGGGTTGCGGTTGTCAACGCAAACTCCGTATCGGCAGCCGCTGCGGATCACATGAGCCGCTGCAACAGGCGAATCCTTCGCCCCAGATTAGGGGATCGAAAGATGGAAAAACGCGCTTTTCCAAATAATGAGGATGCGCCAGCTACGACTATGTTTTAAGCGCTATGAGAGTTTCTGGAAAAGCAACGCCAGGCCTCTATTCGTAGGCCTCGGCGAGCTCCGGATCCTTCTCGGCGAGCATCTCCGCCAGCTCCACCATCACCTTGCACTGCTTCCAGGTGGCGTCGTCCTGCATCTTGCCGTCGATCATGTGGACGCCGCGCCCGTCGGGGATCGCCGCGATCACTTTCTTCGCGAACTTGACCTCGTCCGGCGGCGGGCTGAAGACCTTCTTCGCGATCCCGATCTGGACCGGGTGCAGGCTCCAGGCGCCGACGCAGCCCATCAGGAAGGCGGCGCGGAACTGGGTCTCGCAGCCGGCCGTGTCCTTGATGTCGCCGAAGGGGCCGTAGAAGGGGAGGATGCCGGCGGAGGTGCAGGCGTCGACCATGCGGGCGATCGAGTAGTGCCAGAGGTCCTGCTGGGCGGAGACGCGGTCGGCCTCGGGGTTCTCCGGGTCGGCCGGGTCCTCCATCACCCGGTAGCCGGGGTGGCCGCCGCCGACCCGGGTCGTCTTCATCCGCCGCGCGGCCGCCAGATCGGCCGGGCCGAAGCTCATCCCCTGCATCCGCGGGCTGGCGTTGGCGATCTCCTCCAGGTTGACCACGCCTTGCGGGGTCTCGAGGATCGCGTGGACGAGGATCGGCCGCGAGAGGCCGGCCTTCGCCTCGAGCTGGGCGAGCAGGCGGTCGACGTAGTGGATGTCCCAGGCGCCCTCGACCTTCGGCACCATGATCACCTCGAGCTGCTCGCCGATCTCGGTCACCAGCTCGGTGAAGTCGTCGAGCACCCAGGGGCTCTCCAGCGAGTTGACGCGAGTCCAGAGCGAGGTGGCGCCGAAGTCGTTCTCCTTCGCGGCCTGGATCAGGCCGGCGCGGGCGGCCTCCTTGCGGTCGACCGGAACGGCGTCCTCGAGGTTGCCGAGGAGGATGTCGGTTTTCTCGGCGATCGCGCCGGCCTTGGCGACCATCTTCTCGTTCGAGAAGTCGAGGAAGTGGATCATCCGCGAGGGCTTGACGGGGATCTCGCGGAGCGGCTCGGGGGCGCCGATCGCCTGCGGGAGGAAGAAGTCGCGTGGGTGTCTCAAGGGGCTCCTCGGGTCTCGTTTCGGGGAAGGGCGGGCGTAAATCTAGTCAGAGGCCGGATTTTCCGCCTTCCCCGATCGTAAATTGCCTGGTATCGAGGGGTCTGAGAGAGACATCACGAACGACTGGTTGATTCCCCGGGGCACGGTTCCGACGCTGAATCAGCTGGAGGCGCGGATCGACGAGGCGCTGGTTATCGCCCGGGTTTCCGAGGATGGGGTGCGCGAGGTGGGGGAGATGGCGCTTGACGCGGCTCGGCAGGCTCGGCGGGCGGCTGAGGCTGCTGAGGCGAGCGCGAGGGCGGCGGCTGATGCTGTTGTTCGGAGCGCTCCTCAGGTACCCGTATCTCAGGACCAGGGTGTCGGGCCGGCGGGTCCTGTCACCGATTTGGTCCCACCACCCCCCGCAACTGGCGGGGGG
>DASTGL010000228.1:0-2326 GCA_035719145.1 Solirubrobacterales bacterium | reverse complement strand
GCACGAGCCGGGCAGCCGCGAGACCGCGGTCGTCCTTGCCGGCACCCTGGTCCTGGTCGTCGACGGCGCCCGCCACGAGTTGCAAGAGGGGGACAGCGTCACCTTTGACGCCGACCTCCCACACCACTTCGAGAACGAAGGCGTGGAGGCGACCCGCTTCCTCGCCGTGATCGCCGCCGGCCTCAGGAGGGGCTGATTCATATGCCGAAAACGATGTTCGACAAGATCTGGGAGCAGCACGAGGTCTCGCCGGGCCTGATCTACATCGACCTGCACCTGATCCACGAGGTCACCTCGCCGCAGGCCTTCGACGGCTTGCGCCTGGCGAACCGCAAGGTCCGCCGCCCGGACAAGACCCTCGCCACCGCCGACCACAACACCCCGACCGACGGGACGATGGCGGCGCGCCTGATCGCCGACCAGCTCTCGCGCGTCCAGGTCGAAACCCTGGAGCGCAACTGCGCCGAGTTCGGCGTCCCCGTCTACTCGCTGGGCTCCGACCGCCAGGGCATCGTCCACGTGATCGGCCCGGAGCTGGGGGTCACCCAGCCGGGGATGACGATCGTCTGCGGCGACAGCCACACCTCCACCCACGGCGCCTTCGGCTCCCTGGCCTTCGGGATCGGCACCTCCGAGGTCGAGCACGTCCTCGCCACCCAGTGCCTGGTCCAGAAACGGCCGAAGACGATGCGGATCAACTACTCGGGCGAGCTGCGCTCAGGCGTAACGCCGAAGGACCTGATCCTGGCGACGATCGGCCGTCTCGGCACCGGCGGCATGACCGGCTACGCGGTCGAGTACGCCGGCCCCGCGATCGAGGCGCTGACGATGCCCGGCCGGATGACGATCTGCAACATGACGATCGAGGGCGGCGGCCGCGCCGGGATGATCGCTCCCGACGAGACCACCTTCGAGTGGGTCAAGGGCCGCCCGGCCGCCCCCGCCGACTTCGCCGCGGCGATGGCCCGCTGGCGCCAGCTGCCGACCGAGCCCGGCGCCAGCTTCGACAACGAGGTCGAGATCGACGCCTCCGATATCTCGCCGATGGTCACCTGGGGCACCAACCCCGGGCAGGTCGTGGAGGTCACCGACCGCGTCCCCGACCCGGCCGAGCTCGACTCGCCCGCCGACCGCGAGGCCGCCGAGCGCGCCCTCGCCTACATGGGCCTGGAGGCCGGCACGCCGATGACCGAGGTCGCCCCGGAACGGGTCTTCATCGGCTCCTGCACCAACAGCCGGATCGAGGACCTGCGCGAGGCCGCCGCCATCGTCGAGGGCCGCAAGGTCGCCGGCGGCGTCAGCGCGATGGTCGTCCCCGGCTCCCAGCAGGTGAAGAAGGCCGCCGAGGAAGAGGGCCTCGACGAGGTCTTCCGCAGCGCCGGCTTCGACTGGCGCGTCGCGGGCTGCTCGATGTGCCTGGGGATGAACCCGGACACGCTCTCCGAAGGCGAGCGCTGCGCCTCGACCTCGAACCGCAACTTCGAGGGGCGCCAGGGCAAGGGCGGCCGCACCCACCTCGTCAGCCCGAAAATGGCCGCCGCCGCGGCCGTCGAGGGCCACTTCGTCGACATCAGGGATTGGAGTTAGAAGATGCGACCCGTAGACAAGATCGAAGGCAAGGTGTCGGTACTCGACCGCAGCGACGTCGACACCGACCAGATCATCCCCAAGCAGTTCTTGAAGCGCGTGGAGCGGACCGGCTTCGGCGAGTTCCTCTTCTACGACTGGATCCGCGACGGCGAGATCGAGCTGGAGCCGAACCCGATCCTGGTGACCGGAGCCAACTTCGGCTGCGGCAGCTCCCGCGAGCACGCCCCCTGGGCGCTGGAGGACTTCGGCTTCAAGGCGATCCTGGCGCCCTCGTTCGCCGACATCTTCTACTCGAACTGCACCAAGATCGGGCTGCTGCCGGCGATCCTCGACGAGGAGCACTGCCGCGCCGTCGCCGAGGCGGGGGAGGCGCGGATCGACCTCGACGACGAGACCGTCAACTGCGCCGCCGGCGTCTTCCAGTTCCAGATCGAGCACGACGTCAAGCACCGGCTCCTGAACGGGCTCGACGACATCGGGATCACGCTCGAAAACGCGGGTGCGATCGACCAGTTCGAGACCGGCGGGGCGGCCTCCGTCGGCCCGGTCACGACCAGCCTGTAGAGCGAAGAGGAGGGCCGCGATGGCCGACGACGGGTTCAAGCAGCCGATGAACACGGGCGCCCGCGAGTGGGACGCCCAGACCTACGACGAGGTCTCCGATCCGCAGTTCGAATGGGGGATGGAGGTGCTCGAGCGGCTCGAGCTGCGCGGCGACGAGACCGTCGTCGACGCC
>DASTGL010000227.1:0-3596 GCA_035719145.1 Solirubrobacterales bacterium | reverse complement strand
CTGACGCCCGTGCTCCGTATACCGGTGGGCGAGCGCCGACGGCGCAAGCAGCAGAAGGGCAAATGCCGCCACCAGCAGCGACCGAATTGCATGAGATCTGAGCTTCATCAAGCGATTCCTTTCGCGGGAGCCGCTGCCGGTCGGTCCCTCAATTGACTTTGTTGAGTTACAAGATCAACAAAAGTAGCAAGAGAAAACGGTGGCTGGGCGAGCGGGTGTCCCTCTCAGGACACTCAACCACGAGCCATTGGCGAGTGGTGTCCGGAGAGGGACACCCGCTCGCCCCCTACCCCTGCAAAGTTACAAACCGCTCCTCGGTCAGCTCATACACTGCATAGGCCGGGCCCTCGCGCGTATTCCCGGAGTCCTTCACTCCCCCGTATGGCTGCTGGTCGGCGCGGAAGGTCGGGACCTCGTTGATGAGGACGCCGCCGAACTCGAGGGTCCGCCCCGCCTCCAGGCCCTTGCCGATGTCGCGGGTGAAGACGCCCGCCTGGAGGCCAAACTTGGAGTCGTTGGCCATCGTCAGCGCCTCCTCGAAGACCCCGAAGGTGTCGATCGTCGCCACCGGGCCGAAGATCTCCTCGCACCAGACCTTGGCCTCTTTCGGCGGCGCTTTCAGCAGCGTCGGCGCCAGGCAGCGGCCCTCGTCGACCAGCTCGCCGCCGGTCAGCAGCTCCGCCCCGCCTTTGATCGCCTCGTCGACCCACTCCTTGACCCGGTCGCGGTCGTCGGGGGTGATCAGCGGGCCGACATCGGTCTCCTCGTCGAGCGGATCGCCGACCGTCAGGCCTTCGACGTTCTTGACCAAGCGCTCGGTGAACTGCTCGGCGATTGACTCATGGACGAGGATGCGCTGGATCGAGATGCAGCTCTGACCGGCGTGCGAGAAGGCATGCAGCTGGGCTTTGTCCGCAGCCGCTTCCCAGTCGCCGTCGGCGTCGACTATCAGCGGCGCGTTGGAGCCGAGCTCGAGGTTGACCTTCTTGTGCGGCACCTTGGAGCGGATGTCCCAGCCGACCGGCGCCGAGCCGGTGAAGGTGAGGGCGCGCGTGAGCGGGTGCTCGACGATCGCGTTGCCGACCTTCGAGCCCGGCCCGGGCACGACCGAGAGCCAGTTCTCGGGCAGGCCCGCGTCGAGCAGGATCTCAGCCAGCTTCAGGGCCGAGATCGGCGTCTGGCCGGCAGGCTTCAAGACGATCGCGTTGCCGGCGGCGATCGCCGGCCCGAGCTTGTGGGCGACGAGGTTGAGCGGGAAGTTGAAGGGGCTGATCGCGCCAACGACCCCGTAGGGGACGCGCAGCATCACCCCGAGCTTGCCGACCCCGGCCGGGGCGGCCTCCATCGGCACCGTGCCGCCGGTCAGCTTGCGGGCCTCGACCGAGGAGAACTCGAGCGTGGAGACGCAGCGTTCGGCCTCGAGCGTCGCCGTCTTGATCGGCTTGCCGGCCTCGGCGGCGATCGTCGCCGCCAGCTCGTCGCGGCGCTCGGCGACCAGCTCGGCCGCGCGGTCGAGCACTTTCGCCCGCTCGTGCTGCGGGAAGTCGGTCGCCTCGAAGGCCTCGTTGGCGGCCTCGATCGCCTTGTTGGCGAGCGCCTCGTCAGCCTGCGCGACCCGGCCGACGACGCTGCCGTCGTAGGGGCTCTTCACCTCGTCCCACTCGCCGGTCGCCTGCCACTCGCCGGCGGCGAGGAGCTTGTGATCGGTTGCCTCTACGGTCTGCGTCGCCATCGAGCCCTCCTCGAAATCGGGTGTGCATCCAGGGTACGCCCCCGCTGATGCAGGCCGCTACTCCGCAACGTTGAATCTGTTCTCTCGGAGATGTCCAAGATCGTCAACAGGGTCAACGTCAGCAAGGCCATCGTCAGCGACACCGTCGCCAACAAGCTCCGTGCCTTCGTCGCTGCCTGCGCGGCGGGACTCGCCCTGCTCTCCATATACCCGCTCGCCGCCCAGGCCAGCGTCAGCTGGATCGTCCACGGCCGCGGCTTCGGCCACGGGGTCGGGATGAGCGCCTACGGCGCCTACGGCTACGCCGAGCACGGCAAGAGCTACCGCTTCATCCTCGGCCACTACTTCACTGGGACCAGCCTGGGGACGGTCCAGGGGGCGCGGGTGGTCCGGGTGCTGCTGGGGATCGAAGCCGGCGATGTCGGCTTCAGCGGCGCCACCAGCGCCTGCGGCGTGCGCCTCGACCCGAGCCGCAGCTACGAGGCCCACCGCGACGGCAACGCGGTGAAGCTGCGCAGCTCCGGCGGCAAACGGCTCGCCAGCTGCGGGCGCACGCTGCGCGCCGCCGGGCCGGGGACGGTGACGATCGCCGGCTACGGGACCTACCGCGGCGCCCTGGAGACGGTGCCGACCGAAAGCCAAGCCGGCTCGCTAAATGTCGTCAACGCCCTCGCCCTCGAGCAGTACGTGAAAGGGGTGATGCCAAACGAGGTGCCGCCCTCCTGGCCGGCCGAGGAGCTGAAGGCGCAGGCGGTCGCGGTCCGCTCGATCGCCCTCACCGGCGATGTCGGCGGCAACGGATTCGACCTCTATTCCGACACCCGCAGCCAGGTCTACAAAGGGCTCGAAAGCGAGTACGCCAGCACCAACGCCGCCGTCGCCGCGACCCGCGGGCAGGTAGTGATGTACGGCGGCAAAGTCGCCCAGACCCTCTACTCGGCCTGCTCGGGCGGCCACACCGAGAGCGCCGTCAACGTCTTCGGCTCCCCCGTCCCCTACCTGGTCGGCGTCCCCGACCCCTACGACTCCGCCTGCCCGCTGCACGAATGGACGCTCAAGTTCAGCGGCCCGGAAATCAGCGCCAAGCTCGCCTCCTACCTGCAGGGGCGGCTGAAGAAGATCGTGATCACGAAGACCGGCGTCTCGCCCCGGATCGTCGAAGCGAAGCTCTACGGCACCGGCGGCGTCAGCACCGTCACCGGCACCGACCTCGAGGTCGCGCTCGGCGGCTACGACACCTGGATGACCTTCCAGAAGGTGGTCTCAGGGAAGGACTAGCTCGGCCTCGACCGCGCGGTGGTCGGAGCCGGGGATGCCGGCGACGGTGTAGGAGACGATGCCGAGGCGGCGGTCGGCGAGGACGTGATCGATCGTCACCGGCGGGATCAGGTGCCCGCCGCTGGGGAAGGTCGGCTCCAGGCCCTTGCCGGCGACCTCGCCGGCGTCGCGGTAGCCGCGGTCGACGACGCCGCGGAACTGCGACTGGTCGAAGGTGCCGTTGAAGTCGCCGGCGAGGACCCAGGGCGCGCCGCGGCCGCCGCTCGGGAGGCTGGCGAGCGCTTCTTCCCATTCGCTCGTCTGGTTCGGTTGCGGCGGGTACGGGTGGACGCCGACGACGCGGAGCGAGCGCCCGTCCGGGAGGGTCAGCTGCGCCCGCGGCATGCGGAAGGCGAAGCGTTCGGGGGACGGCAGCTTGCGCAACGCGAGGTGCGTGAAGAGACCGGCCCCGGCGCTGCTGGGGTGGATCTCGACGACCGAGTGCGGAAGCCGGGAACCGAGGCCGGCGGCGGCGAGTTCGCGGTTGAAGCGCGGCGTCAGCTCCTCGACGCTCAGCAGGTCCGGGTGGTAGCGGTCGACGAGGGCG
>DASTGL010000226.1:0-2803 GCA_035719145.1 Solirubrobacterales bacterium | reverse complement strand
GGCGGCTCTCGCGCGGGTGGCGAGGGCGCCGGGGATGCCGAGCATCCCGCGCAGGCATCCCCGAACAGCCCTCGACGGGCCCCGCGCGCCGCAACCTCCGTCTCGCGGCCAGAAGGCATACCCCGCCATACTCCCACCCGCGCCATGGACCACATCCGAAACTTCTCGATCATCGCCCACATAGACCACGGCAAGTCGACCCTGGCCGACCGCATCCTCGAGCTGACCGGCGCCGTCGACCCGAAGAAAATGCAGGCGCAGCTGCTCGACTCGATGGACCTCGAGCGCGAGCGCGGGATCACGATCAAGGCGCAGGCGGTCCGCGTTGAGTACACCGCCCAGAACGGCGAGACCTACCACCTGCACCTGATCGACACGCCGGGCCACGTCGACTTCTCCTACGAGGTCTCGCGCAGCCTCGCCGCCTGCGAGGGGGCGCTGCTGGTCGTCGACGCCGCCCAGGGCGTCGAGGCGCAGACCGTCGCTAACACCTACCTGGCGATCGAGAACGGACTCGAGCTGATCCCGGTGATCAACAAGGTCGACCTGCCCGGTGCCGAGCCCGAGCGGGTCGCCGCCGAGATCGCCGACCTGCTCGGGGGCGACCCCGAGGAAGCGCTCTGGATCTCGGCGAAGACGGGGGAGGGCGTGCTCGAGGTGCTGGAGGCGATCGTCGAGCGGATCCCGCCGCCGCGCGGCACGGCTGACGCTCCCACCCGTGCCCTGATCTTCGACTCCGAGTTCGACCCCTACCGCGGCGTGATCGCCTACGTGCGGATGGTCGACGGGTCGTTCCGCAAGGGGGACCGGATCCTGGCGATGCAGAACGGCACCGACGCCGACATCGACGACATCGGTTTCTTCCGGCCGACGATGGTCGGGGTGCAGGGGATGGACGCGGGCGACGTCGGCTACCTGATCACCGGGATCAAGGATGTGACCAAGCTGCGGGTCGGCGACACCCTGACCTCGCAGGCGAACCCGGCTTCAGAGCCGCTCGAGGGCTATCGCGAGGTCCGGCCGATGGTCTTCTGCGGCCTCTTCCCGATCGACACCGACCGCTACGAAGACCTCCGCGACGCGCTCGAGAAGCTGTCGCTGAACGACGCCGCCCTCTCATGGGAGCCGGAGACCTCCGAGGCCCTCGGCTTCGGCTTCCGCTGCGGCTTCCTCGGCCTTCTGCACATGGAGATCGTGCGCGAGCGGCTGGAGCGCGAGTACGACCTCGATCTGCTGGCGACGACGCCGAACGTGCGGTATCTGGTGAACCTCACCAACGGCGAGACCAAGGAGGTCCACAGCCCGACCGACCTGCCCGATCCGGGAGTGATCGAGACGATCGAAGAGCCCTACATCCGGGCGACGCTGATCTGCCCGAAAGAGCAGGTGGGGGCGGTGATGGAGCTCTGTCAGCAGCGCCGCGGCACCCACGTCGACATGCACTTCCTCAGTCCCGAGCGGGTGCAGATCCGCTACGACCTGCCGCTGGCCGAAATCGTCCTCGACTTCTTCGACCTGCTCAAGTCCAACACCCGCGGCTACGCCTCGCTCGACTACGAGCCGATCGGCAACCGCGTCGCCGACCTGGTCAAGGTCGACATCCTGCTGGCCGGCGAGAAGGTCGACGCGCTCTCGATCATCGTCTTCCGCGACTTCGCCTACGACCAGGGCAAGCGGCTGGTCGGCCGTCTGCGCAAGACGATCCCCCGCCAGCTATTCGACGTCCCGGTGCAGGCGGCGGTCGGTTCCAACATCCTCGCCCGCGAGACCGTCAAGGCCCTGCGCAAGGACGTCACCGCGAAGCTCTACGGCGGCGACGTCACCCGCAAGAACAAGCTGCTGAAGAAGCAGAAAGCGGGCAAGAAACGGATGAAGGCGGTCGGGCGGGTGGAAGTGCCGCAGGAGGCCTTCCTCGCGGTGCTTGAGATCGACGAGTAGCGCCCTGGCCAAGCGGCCAGTTAGAGTGCCGCGCCATGGCACTAAAGACTGACGCGGTAGGCAAGGAATGGCCCGCCAGCACCTACCAGGTGGGGCGGGAGAAGATCAAGGAGTACGCGAACGCGCTGGGGATCGACAACCCCGTGCACCTCGACGTCGAGGCGGCGCGTGCGGCGGGCTTCCGCGATGTGGTGGCGCCGCCGATGTTCGCGGTCGTCTACAGCAGCCCGGCGATGGCGCCGGCGATGTTCGACCCCGACGTGGCGATGAACTTCGCGGCGATGGTCCACGGCGGCCAGGAGTTCGAGTGGGACGAGCCCGCCTGCTCCGGCGACGAGATCACGACGACCGCCAAGTGCCTGTCGATCGAGGAGAAAGACGGCAAAGGCTTCTACGTGTTCGAGACGAACTCGGTCAACCAGGACGGCGCCCAGGTCGCGCGCGGCACCTGGACGCTGATCGTGAGGGGGGTTTGAGATGGCCGATCTGAGTGTGGGCGACGCGATCCCGGAGCTGCGGGTGACGCCCGACAAGTACCTGCCGCACCGCTACGCCGGTGCCTCGGGCGACTTCAACCCGATCCACATCGACGAAGAGTTTGCCAAGGCCGTCGGGCTGCCGCGTTCGATCCTCCACGGCCTCTACGGCATGGGGCTGACCGCCAAAGCAAACGCGGCGTTGGCCGACGGCGACCCGCGGGCGCTGAAGCGGCTCAAGGTCCAGTTCCGCGGCATGGGATTTCCCGAGCAGGAGATCGTCGTCTCCGGGACCGTGAAGTCGGTCGACGGCGATCGGGTCGTGGTCGACACCGTCGCCCAGCAGGGCGACACCGAACTGATCAAGAACGCGGAAGCCGAACTCGAGC
>DASTGL010000225.1:0-2156 GCA_035719145.1 Solirubrobacterales bacterium | reverse complement strand
GTCTTGATCTGCAGCGCGGCGCCGCCGTAGGCGAAGGCGGCGTTGATTTTGGTCGGCGCGTTGCCCGGGATCTCGGCGTAGGTGTCGCGGGGGATCGAGAGTTTGCGGAAGGTGCCGCCGCCGGCGCGGATCAGCATCAGCGTGTCGGCCCGGTATTCGCCCGCTTCGCAGCCGTCGTGGGGAGCGTCGCCGTGGGACTGCTGTTCGAAGCACTTCTTCTTGTGCGGAGCGCCCGGCTCGTTGGTGTCCGGCGGCCGCGCGTCGGTGCCGAGGACGAGGATCGTCTGCGCGCTCGGCAGCAGGAACGGGTTGCCGTGCAGCGCCTTGCCGGCTTCGCCGGAGAGCTTGAAGGACTGGATCTGGGCGGAGACGCCGAAGGCGACAAAGCTGATCAGGATCCAGGCGAGGGCGGCGAGGCCGACCCATTTGAGGACCCGGCCGGGGGTGACCCGGCCGCGCTCGGGCGGCGGCGCCCCCGGCTCGTCGCGCTTGCGGCGCGGCCATGAAGGCAACCTTGCACGGTCGCGGAGACCCGAGAGATTTCCGCCTTTCAGGCGCGAAAACAGGCCCCGGCGGGAGCGGTAGACCTTGTACTCGGGTGGGGATTCGGGCGGCTGGGGAGGCCGCTGCTCGCCGTCGGAGCTCATGAAGGGCTAGAAATCATGGCGATGCAGTCGGTCCTTCGCCTTCCAGCCTCCGGTTCCTCGTGAGCAGCAGCGAGACGATCGGGGTCGATCTCGGCGGCACGAAGATGCTCGTCGGGGTCCTCTCGGACACCGAGCCGCTCTACGAGCAGCGCGAGGCGAGCAAGGGCCAGACCGAAGACGAGCTGGTCGAGTTGCTGGTCCGCGAGATCGAAGAGGCGCGGGAAGCGCGCCCCGACGCGGCCGCGGTCGGGCTGGGGATTCCGGCGACGATCGACCACGACAGCGGCGTCGCGGTCTCGGCGGTCAACCTGCCGCTGAAGAACCTGCCGGTTCGCGAGATCGTCAGCGAGCGCACCGGGCTGCCGGTCTTCGTCGATAACGACGGCAACGTCGCGGCGCTGGCCGAGTACCTCTACGGCGCCGCCCAGGGGATGCCGCACATGGTGATGCTGACGGTCGGGACCGGGATCGGCGGCGGCCTGATCCTCAACGGCGAGATCTACCGCGGCTCGACCGGGGCCGGGGCCGAGCTCGGCCACATCGTCATCCAGGCCGACGGCCCGCCCTGCCAGGGCAACTGCCCGAACCACGGCTGCGTCGAGTCGCTCGCCTCCGGGACGGCGCTCGGACGCGAGGCGCGGGCGGCGGCCGAAAGCAAGCCCGACTCGGCCCTCGGCAAGCTGCTGGCCGCCGGCGAGGAAGTCGACGGCAAGGCGGTGACCGAGGCGGCGTTGGCCGGCGACGAGCTCGCGATCGGCGTCTTCGACCTGATCGGCAGCCGGCTCGGCGTCGCCTGCTCCAGTCTCGCCAACATCTTCCAGCCCAACGCGATCGTCGTCGGCGGCGGCGTGATCGCGGCCGGCGACCTGCTGCTCGAGCCGGCGCGCAAAGAGATCCGCGAACGGGCGCTCGACCCGATGGACAAGACGCCGATCCTCGAAGCGACCCTCGGCAACGACGCCGGGATGATCGGCGCCGCGGCGCTGGCGCGGACCGAACTGGCCAGGGCCGGCGCCGAGCCCGCGGGGGCAAGCGGCTGATGCCGGGTTGCCTCGTCGTCTGCCCGACGCCGATCGGCAACCTCGACGACGTCTCGCTGCGGGTGCGCGAGGCCCTGGTCGGCGCCGACTACATCGCCTGCGAGGACACGCGCAAGACGGGGGCGCTGCTCGACCGCTTGCGGATCCGACCCCACCCGCGGCTGATCTCCTTCCACGAGGGAAACGAATCCGCGCGCGCCGTCGAGCTCTCGCAGCGGATCGAGCGCGGCGACGTCGTCGCCCTCGTCTCCGACGCGGGAATGCCCGGGATCTCCGACCCCGGCTACAAGCTGATCCGCCGCTGCATCGACCGCGCGCTTGAGGTGACGGTCCTGCCGGGACCATCGGTGGTCCCGGTGGCGCTGGTCGCCTCCGGCCTGCCGACCGACAAATGGCGCTTCGAGGGCTTCCTGCCGCGGCGGGCGGGGGAGATGGAGCGCGTCCTGCGCTCGGCCGAGACCGTCGTCGC
>DASTGL010000224.1:0-3472 GCA_035719145.1 Solirubrobacterales bacterium | reverse complement strand
GAGGCTCTCCTTCATCGGTGCGACCAAGACGCTCGGCCACCCGGTCGATGGCACGGTCGGTGTCGTCGACGTCGGCGGTGGCTCGACCGAGGTGATCCTCGGCACGGTGCCCGGCGGTGCTCGCGAGGTCCGTTCCTGGCGGGTCGGCTCTGGCGTCCTCGCCAACGAGCTGATCTCCTCCGATCCCCCTTCCGCGGCCGAGATCCGCAAGGTTCGCGACCGCATCGACGACATCTTCGAGGGGGTCGAGATCGAGCACCCGGCCCAAGCCGTCGCGGTCGGTGGCAGCGCCACCTCGCTGCGTCGCCTGGTCGGCGCGGTGCTCGAGTACGAGACGCTGGAGCGCGGCATCCGCGTCCTCTGCGGCGATCCCGCCGCCGACGTCGGCCGCCGCTTCGAGCTCGACCCGACCCGGGTCTGCATCCTCCCGACCGGCGTCCTCCTGCTCGAGAAGGTCTCCGACCTGCTCGGCCAGCCGCTGCAGATCGGCAAGGGCGGCCTCCGCGAGGGGGTCATCCTCGACCTCCTCAACGGCAGCGCCAACGGCTCCTCGCCCGAGCGCGTCGCCGCTTAGCCGGCCGCGCCGCCGCTCAGCTGCCGGCGTTGAAGATCGATTCGTCGAAGCCGGTGATCGCCGGTTCGGCGGCGTAGCCGATCTTTTCGAGGCCGAAGAGTTCCTCGATCGTCGCCAGCAGCGAGTAGTGGTTGAAGTACGTTTCGCTCGTCGTCCCGGCTTCGATGAAGGGTGAGATCAGCAGGGCGCCGACGCGGCCGCCGCCGCCGGTTTCCTTCACCGGGCCGGCGGCGGGTGCTTCTGCCGCAGGGTCCGCGGGCAGGTTCGGGTAGGCAGGGCTGATGCAGCAGGCGCTGTGGTCGGCGTGTTCGCCTTCCTGCGGCGCCTGGGCGGAGGTGATCACGATCAGGCCGCCGTCTTTGTAGGAGAACGAGCTCTGGATCGAGGCGACGACCGTCTTCAGCTCTTCTTCGGTCGCGGCCGGGTTTTCCGGCGTCGGCGGGCTGGGGGAGATGTAGGCGAGGGTCGGGAACTTCTCCGGTTTCAGCGCCAGGTCTTTGGCGAGGCGGGCCAGCCCGGGGTCGGCTTCTCCGCATTTGCCTTCGTCGACGATCGCGTGGAAGTAGGCGAACGGGTTGCGCGGGGTGGCGAAACAGCCAGGGGGCCCAGCGGCAGCCGGGGCGGCTTCTTCAACGCCTTCCGCTTTGTCGACGTAGGCGCGCCAGCTGAGTTTTTCTTCGACCAGCTGGGCGGGAAGGGTTTTCGTCGTCGCCGGGTAGACGCAGCCATTGCCTTCGATCTGTCCTTCGACCGATTCGGTGGCGGGAATCACGTCGCCGTAGTTGGGGCAGTTCGCGGCGGTTTCCGGAGTCGGGCCCTGGCCGCTGACGATCGCGATCTGATTCGCAAGTTCGCCCTGGGAGACCGCGAAGTAGTTGCCGAGGAGCTCGCCTTGCGTCGGCAGTTCTTCTTTGAGGTACGGCGACTTCGATTCGTCGCCGAAGGTTTCTTCGTAGCCGCCGGTGCCGAGGACGATCAGGAACACGTGTTTCACTTCCGGCAGCCCGGTCGGCACTTCTTCTTCGATCACCGGCACTTCCGGTTCCGGTTCGCTCGGCAGCGGTTCTTCCACCACCGGCACTTCGGCCGGAGCGCTCGGGATCGCCGAGGGGGCCGCTTCCGGGGCTTCTTCGACCGCTTCTTCTTCGGGTTCAGGGGCTGCGGCGGTTTCCGCCGTGGGTTCTTCTTCGGCGGGAGGGGAGGGTTCTTCGAGCAGGATCGTCGAGAAGCCGGCGCTCTGGGCGAGGTTGTTCGTCGCCGAGCCGAGGGCGACTCCCAAGGCGAGCATCCCGATCACCGCGGCGGCGGCGGCGCGCGGCGAGGGCATGTAGTCGGAGCGGACGAACGGCCAGCCCCGCTGCCTCTCTTGAGCGTCGCCGCTTTGTGACCCGCTTTCTCCCCGCATACCGGGAAGAGGGGGCTTGATCGTGGGGATGCGGCCGGTCGCGAAGGTGCGCAGGCGCTGAAGTTGAGAGGCGATTGCTGCCGGCAGCGACCCCAGCCGTGCCCCGCAGTTCAGGCAGTAGCGCTGGTCGGGAGCTCGAGCGGCCCCGCACTCCGAACAGGTCTTGCCGGTCACGTAAGGCGTGATTCTCTGTGCCTGGCGGGTGTCAGTTGTGAAGATTTTGTACCGCCCGGCTGCGACACCGTTTTCACAACTCTTCAACACTGAGGCGGAGTCGCAGTCAGAGAATGGGCGGCGTGCGCAACCCGATCGCCGGCAGCGGCGACAACTGCCCCAACTGCGGCGCCTCCCTCGCCCCCGACCAGCGTTACTGCCTGGCCTGCGGACAGCGGCGGGGCGACCCCCGCCTACCGTTCATGGACGCCGTCGTGTTCATGGAGTCGGCGAAGCAGCCGGCCCCGGCCGAGGCGGCGGCGGCCGCCGCCGCCTCGGCACCCGACCGGCGCCCGTTCATGTCGGCCAACGCCTCGCTGGTCGCCGGCGTGGCGACGCTGATCCTGGCGATCGGCGTCGGCGTCCTGATCGGTCGTTCCGGCGACGGCGGCTCCAGCAACGCGGCCGCTCCCGCCCCGCAGGTGATCAAGGTCGGCGGCGGAGGCGGCGAAGTCGCCTCGACCGCGAAAGCGAACGAAGGCAAAGCGGGCGCCGGAACCGCCGCCGCCAAAGGCAACAAGCCGAAATCGGCGACGCAGACGAAGGCGAAAAAGAAGCTCCAGACCGGCAGCAGCGGCACCACCAAGGCGGTCGAAGAAGTCTACGAACCGGCCGCCGGCGTGAAGATCGCCCCGCCCGAACAGAAAATCGGCGGCGAATGCGATCCGAGCGTGGCCGGCTGCGGCAGCAACGGCAAGTTCGAAGGGACCTTCTTCGAATGAGGCTCGTCGACCGGCTCCGCCGCACCCCCTCTTCGCAGACGACCAGTCAGCAGCAACCGGCCGCCAACGGCTCCGCGCCGGCGCTCAACTCCGCCTACGGTGAAGAGTTCATCGTCGACCTCGAGCGCCGGCGCGAGCAGCTCGTCGCCAAAGTCGCCGAGATGCAGTGGGACCTCGGCGGCCTCGTCTACGAGATGATCGTCCGCAACAGCATCGACGTCGAGGTGATCGTCAAACGCGCCGTTCCCCTCCAGGACGCCGACGCCGAACTGAGCGAGGTAGAACGGATCCTCCGCATGGAGCAGACCGGCACCGCCGGCGTCTGCGCCAGCTGCGGCGCCCCTCACTCCAGCGGCGCCACCTTCTGCTGGCAGTGCGGCAAACCGATCCTGACCCAAGTCTCCGGGGACGACATCCTCAAGCGCTGAGGGACGAAGGTTTCCCTGTAGGGAGGGGTGGGTGTCCCTCTCGAGACCTGGGTTGCTGGCCTCTAACTAGCCGTCTCTCGCCAAGTGGTCTGTGCCAGCAACAGGACGCCGGCCCCGAGAGGGACACCCA
>DASTGL010000223.1:0-4189 GCA_035719145.1 Solirubrobacterales bacterium | reverse complement strand
ATCCGCATGGGGACGAGCGAGATCTACCGGGCGGTGCTGAGCCTCGACGAGGTGGTCGACGCGCTGGTGGTCGACGTGCCGCGGCCGGGCACGGACGGCTGGATGCCGCTCTTCGTCGTCCTGCGCGACGGCGCCGAGCTGGACGAGGAGCTGCCGCGGGAGATCGCCCGGCGGGTGCGCGAGCAGTGCTCCCCCCGCCACGTCCCCGACGAGGTCTTCCAGATCGCCGAGGTGCCGCGGACGCTGAGCGGCAAGGTGCTCGAGGTGCCGGTGAAGCGGATCCTGATGGGGACGCCGCCGGAGAAGGCAGCCAGCCGCGACTCGCTTGCCAACCCGGCCGCGCTGGACTACTTCGTCGCGATGGCTGCGCGCATGAGCGGCGACGGGGCCTCGGCGGCGAGCTGATAAGCCCGCGCGGCGAGCCTCCCGGCGATCGCCCGCAACACCGCCAGCACGTGGTCGGGTTCGTAGCGGACCTGCTCATGGGTGAAGCGCAGCGGGGTCAGCCCGGCCGCGGTGTGGGCTTGATCGCGGAGGCGATCACGCGCCTGCTCGGCAGGCGTGCGGTGGTAGCGCAGGCCGTCGGTCTCGATGACCAGGCCGAGGTCCGGCCAGTGGAAGTCGACTTCGAAGTCGTTGACGAACTGGCCGGTGAGCGGAGTCGGTAAGCCGGCGTCGCGCGCCAGCGGCAGGAAGCGCCGTTCCAACTCCTCCTTGGTGAGGCGGAAGGTGCGCCGGTCGAGGATGAAGCGGAGCTTGGCAGCACCGGGCTCGCCCGCGCGCTCCGCCAGCGCCTCCCGCAGTTGCGGCGGATGCACGAGGTTGTATTTGTCCGCCTCATTGATCATCCGCTCGACGCCGGCGCGGTCGAGGGGGAGCGACATGTCGATCAGGGTCTGGACGGGCGTGGTGCACGGGATGCCGTACTCGCGGGTGATGTCGCGCTGATGAAGCGAAGGCCTCTGGTGAATCTCGAGGCCAGGACGCGATCGCCGGGAACGGCTGGGTAGGGAGAGCTGGACCTGATCCCGCTCCTCGGGACCCATCCGCCAAAGAGCCGCGGCGCTGGAGTGGCTGAGCACACTGCCCGGACAAGCAAGGACTGCCGCCATCCACCGCCCATGAGCGGTGGCCTGTGGCCGACCCACCACATAGACACCTCGATGCAGCGGGTGCAGTCGTCCCGTCCTGATCCGGTGATAGATCGCCTGAGGCGTATATCCCACCTCGCGCAGCTGATCGTTGGATACGACGCCGTGCTGGTTTTCGGCCAGCGCCCAAGCCTCGCGCGCCATCCGAACCCGCTCCCGTCGTAGCTCATCCGGCGAGTGGAGAGTTAACTTCGCCATAGTGAGGTTAAGTCGCCACTCGTGGTCGACTCTCCCCCCACTCAGCCTGTTTTTGCTGCTCTTAGCGGTTAGACCATGCCGAGGCCGCCGCTCACGCCGAGGGTCTCCCCCGTCACGTAGGAGGCGTCGTCGCTGGCGAGGAAGGCGACTGCCGCCGCCACCTCCTCCGGCTGGCCTAGGCGGCCCATCTGGGTGGAGGCGCGCATCGTCTCGATGACTTTCTCGCCGATCTCGCCGAACTCCTTGGCGCCCATCAGCAGGGGGGTCTCGATCGGGCCGGGGGCGATCGCGTTGGCGGTGACGTTGTAGCGGGCGGCCTCGCGGGCGATCGCCTTGGTGAAGCCGATGACGCCGGCCTTGGCGGCGCTGTAGGCGGCCGAGCCCTTGGAGCCGACGCGGCCGGCCTCCGAGGCGAGGTTGACGATGCGGCCGTAGCCGCGCTCCTGCATCCCCGGCAACGCCGCGTGGGTGCAGTTCATCGTCCCGCCAAGGTTGACGTCGAGGGTCTGCCGCCACTGCTCCTGGGTGACGTAGACGAAGAAGCCGAAGTTGTCCATGCCGGCGTTGTTGACGAGGACGTGGAGGTCGCCAATGGCGCCTACGGCGCGGCGGGCGGCGTCGAGGTCGGTGACGTCGAGCTCGACCGCGTGGCCGGCGATCTCGCCTGCCACCTTCTCGGCACCGTCGAGGTTGAGGTCGGCGACCCAGACCTCGGCACCCTCGGCGGAGAGACGGGCAGCGGTCGCGGCGCCGATGCCGCTGGCACCGCCGGTGACGAGCGCCTTCTTCCCCTCGAACCTCATTGCCGCGGGAGCATAGACTGCGCGGCCCAACTCTCGTGACCCCCAAAAGTTGATTACCTCAAATTTTTGACTCCCTCAAGCGAACCGATACCGATCATCGGCGGCACCGGCGCCCTCGGCGCTGGGCTGGCGCGGCGCTGGGCCAGGGCGGGCGTGCCGGTCGTGCTCGGCTCCCGCGACGCCGGGCGGGCCGAGGAGGCGGCGGCGAAGATCCGCGAGGCCGTTCCCGACGCTGACGTCACCGGCCTGCAGAACGAGGAGGCGGCGGGCAAAGGTGAGATCGTCTTCCTCACCGTCCCCTTCCGCGCCCAGTCGGAGAACCTCAACAACCTGCGCGAGGCGCTGCGCCCCGGCCAGATCCTCGTCGACTGCACCGTCCCCCTCGCCGCCGCAGTCAGCGGCAAAGCGACCCGCTCGCTCGGCGTCTGGCAGGGCTCGGCCGCCCAGCAGGCGCAGGAGATGGTCCCCGACGGGGTCACCGTCGTCTCCGCCCTGCACACCGTCGGCGCCCCCACCCTCGCCGACCTCGACGCCGAACTGGGAGAGGACATCCTTGTCTGCGGCGACAAGAAGGCCGACAAGACGCGGGTGGCGCGGCTGATCGAGCAGATCCCCGGACTGCGGGCCGTCAACGCCGGCGCCTTGGAGATGGCGCGGATCGTCGAGCAGCTGACGCCGATGCTGATCTCCGTCAACACCCGCTACAAGACCCACGCCGGGATCCGGCTTACGGGCCTGCCCGAGGGCGACCACTGGGCGTGAGGGCCGCGGCGGCCACGGGATTCAGCTGGGCGGGTCGTCGGGCTCATAACCCGAAAGTTGCGAAGTGAAGGTCGCGCTCCTCGCCGGCGGCACCGGCGGCGCCAAACTCGCGGCTGGGATGCAGGAGGAGGTCGGGCCGGACCTGGCGGTGATCGCCAATACCGGCGACGATGTCGAGGCGCTCGGCGTCCACGTCTCCCCCGATCCCGACCTCGTCACCTACTGGCTCAGCGGCGAAATCGACGCCGAGCGCGGCTGGGGGATCGCAGGCGACAGCTTCACCACCTTCGACCGCCTCAAGCAGCTGGGCGCGCCGAGCTGGTTCGGCCTCTCCGACCGCGACCTCGCCGCCTGTCTCTACCGCCGCCAGTTCCTCGACGAGGGCGGTCGTCCGACCGACGCGCAGGCGCAGATCGCCCGCGCGCTCGGCGTCGAGGCGCGGGTGCTGCCGATGACCGACACGCCGGTCCGCACGCAGGTGATGACGCCCGGCGGCGAGCGCAGCCTGCAGGAGTACCTGATCCTCGACGGCGGTCAGCCGCAGGTGCTCGGCGTCCAGCTGGAGGGGATCGAGGCGGCCGAGCCGACGCCGGAGGTGCTGGCAGCGCTCCGCGATGCCGAGGTGATCGTCCTCGGCCCCTCGAACCCGGTGATCAGCATCGGCCCGATCCTCGCCGTGCCGGGCATCCGCGAGGCGATCGCCGCCTCCCCCGCCCCGGTCGTCGCCGTCAGCCCCTACGTCGCCGGGGCCGTCGTCAAGGGACCGACCGACCGCTTCATGGAAGGAATCGGCCGGCCGACGACCGCCGCCGGGGTCGCCTCGCTCTACGCGGGGCTGATCGACGCGATGGTCGTCGACGAGGGGGACCCGGATCCGCCGCCGACCGAGATCCCGACCCTGGCGGCGCCGACCCTGATGGAGGGCGCGGCGGGACGAGTACGCCTGGCGCGGATCGTGCTCGACTACGCCGCTACGCTCGCTGAGTCTTGAACGCGATCGCGGTACTGCCGGTGAAGCGCTTCGGCGCGGCAAAGCAGCGCATGGCCGCAGGGATCACCGGCGGGCAGCGGCGCGACCTCGCCGAGGCGATGGTCGCCGACGTCCTCGAGGCGATCGGCCAAGCCCGGGCAATCGAGCGGACGGTCGTCGTCACCGGCGACCCGATCGCCCAGGAGCTGGCGGCCAGCGCCGGAGCCGTGGTCGTGCCCGACCCCGAGGACGCCGGTCATATCGAGGCGGCACAGGCGGGCATCGCCCGGGCCGAAGCCGACGGC
>DASTGL010000222.1:0-5412 GCA_035719145.1 Solirubrobacterales bacterium | reverse complement strand
GGGAATGGTCCTGGTGGACTCGGAAGGCATGACCGTCTACGACTTCCACAAGGACAAGGGCACCACGTCCTCCTGCTACGGCCCCTGCGCCGAAGGCTGGCCGCCGATGCTGACCGAAGGCGAACCGTCGGTGGGCAACGGCGCCTCCGCTTCCAAGCTCGGCACCACCGAACGCAAAGACGGCACGACGCAGGTGACCTACGCCGGCCACCCCCTCTACACCTTCGTCGAGGACAAAAAGCCCGGCGAAGCCAACGGCAACGACGTCAGCGCCTTCGGCGGCCAGTGGTACGCCCTCAAGGGCAACGGCGAGGAGGCCGGCGACTAGCCCCGGCCAGCGCTCGCGGGGTTCCAGAGGCCTTGCCGGGTGCGATCGAAATCCCGTGGTTCCTTTGTCGGCTATGGCCTGACAAAGGAACCACGGGATCGTCACCGGGGGGAGAGATTGGGTCGCGCGGTTCCTTAGTCGTGCATGACACGACAAGAGAACCACGCAACTCGTAGGCCTGAATCGCAGAAACGAATCTCTGATGTCGCCACGACCCAGGGCGGCGTCGTTTCGCTCGACCAGCTGAGGGATGAGGGAGTTTCTCGGCAGCTCGCCTCAGAAGGAGCTGATGCGAGTCACCTTCACCGCATTCACCGGGGCGTCTATTCGGTAGGTCATCGATCGATGACGCGAGCGGCGCGTCTTCGGGCGGCGCTCCTCGCCTGTGGGGAGGGAGCGGTGATCTCGCATGGGACGGCGGCGGCGTTTCATCGGCTCTTCGACGAGTGGCCGCACTTCATAGACGTCACCGTTCCGGTCGAGGCTGGTCGGAAGATTGACGGCATCCGCTGCCGGCGCTGCCGCTATCCGGAGCCGGAGGAGGTGGAAGTCCAGGGTGGAATCGCGGTGACTACGGTGGCTCGAACCCTGGTCGATCTGGCCGGGATCCTTGACCTCGCAGCTCTCCGCCAGGTCGTCGGGCGAGCCGCGATCCGTCGGAAGCTCGACCTCCAGGCGATCGACATCGCGATCTATAACGCGAAGAACCGACGCGGGCTGAAAGCGTTGGAGCTGGCACTCGTTCCCTACCGGACCAAGGACGGGAAAGTCCCGGACGTCCGCAGCGACTTCGAGACGCTGGTACTGCCGCAGTTGCTCGACCGCGGCATGTCGCGTCCGATCACCAACGCTCCAATCCACATCGAGGGCGAACAATTCCTCGCCGACTTTCTTTGGGAGAAAGAGCGAGTGATCGTCGAAACCGACGGCCGCGAGACGCATGAGACGCCCACGGCGTTTCAAGACGACCGGCGCCGCGATCAGTTCCTCGCCTCTGCCGGCTACCGGGTGCTGCGGGTCACCTGGAACCAAATTTACGGCGACAGCAGAGGTGTGCTCGACCGAATCAGCCGTGCACTTCGTTCGGGACGTTGATCCGGTGGTTCCTTTGTCGGCTATGACCTGACAAAGGAACCACGGTTTCGACTTTCGGAGATGGCTGCCGGTCGCGTGGTTCCTTTGTCGTGGATAGCACGACTAGGGAACCAGGACTTTGGCGCTCAGTCTTCGGAGACGGCGCTTAGCTTGGCGCGCTTGCGGTAGCTGAGCGACGGGGGGACCAGCTCGCGGATCTCGGCTAGGAGGCGGGCGGAGAGCTCGCCGGGGTCCTCGCCGGGGCGGGGCTGGCCGCTTGCGGGATTGAAGAACCGGATGCGGATGCGGGGGCGGCGGGGGAAGCCGGTGAGGTCACTGGTGCCCTCGATCGCGACCAGGGTGATGTGGGCCTCCGGCACCTCCAGCGCCAGGCGACCGACGCCGCTGCGGGCGCGCAGGACCTTACCGCGGGAGCGGGTGCCCTCGGGGAAGACGCCGATGCAGACTCCGGCCCGTAGCGCTTCGATCGCTTTCGCCAGCGCGTCTTTGTCGCCTTTGCCGCGCTGGATCGGGATCTGCCCCATCCCGTTGAGGATCGGGCCGAGTCCGCGCACGTCCCAG
The DNA here is from genome assembly GCA_035719145.1 of Solirubrobacterales bacterium. Taxonomy (GTDB): domain Bacteria; phylum Actinomycetota; class Thermoleophilia; order Solirubrobacterales; family 70-9; genus VAYN01. The sequence goes on along the minus strand of DASTGL010000222.1, from coordinate 3,428 downwards.
AGCTCGGATTTCGCCAGCGCGCGGATCTGCCGGCGCTCCAGCGCAGCGATGCCGACCATCACCGGATCCCAGTGGCTGTCGTGGTTCCCGAGGATCAGGAGCGGTCCCTGCTCGGGGACGGCATCCAGCCCCTCGACCTGCATCCGACCCCACCAGGCGACCGGCTTGTTGACGTTCATCGCCAGGCGGTAGGTGCGGGTGCGCTCGTACATACGGGTCGTGAGTTCTATGCGTTTGCGGCGGCGCGTGCATCGGTCGCGCGCTCGAGGATGTCTCGGAGCGCCTGCTGATCACGCTCGGAGAGTTCCTTCACCCAGGCGGGTGGCTTTGCCATCTCGCGGTGGAGGCGCTTGAGCAGTTGCTCGCCTTGGCCCGAGAGCTCGACGACCTTGATGCGGCGATCGGTCTCGGATGGTTTGCGCACGGCAAGAGTGCGATCTTCGAGGGTGTCGACGATTCCGGTCACGTTGGAGTTGTCGCAGTGCAGAAGCTTGGCGAGTTCACCCATCGTCCGCGGCTGCTCCAGCGCCTTGAGAGCGCCGAAGGCGGCCGGTCGCAGGTCGAGCTCGCGGGCGATGGCGGCGAACGGCGGTGGATAGACGAGGCTGGAGAGCAATGCCCAGGCTTCGCGGTCGGGCCGCTCCGGCTGAGAGGAGCTGCCCTTCTCAGCCGTTGCTTTCACTTTATCAGGATTCGACATAAATTTATAGTAGCTCAACCTTTGCTAGCCTCAACGATTCTGAGCTTCAACCAGTCTGAAAGGCAGCGATGAGCAACGGCAGCCGGCGCAGTGGCGGGATCGAGGTGGAAGGCCTCGTCCGCGAGTTCAAGAACGGGCCGCGGGCGGTCGACGGGATCGACCTGCAGGTCGCCCAGGGCGAGATCTACGGCTTCCTCGGCCCCAACGGCGCCGGCAAGTCGACGACGGTGCTGATGCTGACCACCCTCCTCCCCCCGACCGCCGGCACCGCCCGCGTCGCCGGCTACGACGTCGTCAAGGAGGGCCCGCAGGTGCGCGCCTCGATCGGCGCCGCCCTGCAGGAGGCCGCGCTCGACCCGCTGCTGACCGGCCGCGAGCACATGCGCCTGCAGACCGCCCTCCACGGCCTCGGCAAGGCCGAGCGCGAGAGCCGCGGCAACGAACTGCTCGAGCGGGTCGGTCTCGCCCAGGCCGCCGACCGCAAAGTCGGCGGCTACTCGGGCGGGATGAAGCGCCGCCTCGACCTGGCGCTGGCGCTCGCCCACCGGCCCCGCATCCTCTTCCTCGACGAGCCGACCACCGGGCTCGACATCCAGAGCCGCACCGCGCTCTGGGACGAGGTCGCCCGCCTGGCCGCCGACGACGGCGTCACCGTCTTCCTCACCACCCAGTACCTGGAGGAGGCCGACGCCCTCGCCAACCGGGTCGGGATCATCGACCACGGCCACATCGTCGCCGAGGGCACCCCGGCCGAGCTGAAGGCCGAAATCGGCCGGCCGACGGTCGAGGCAATCCCGCGCGAGGCCGACGACCGCGAGCGGATGGCGAGCGTCCTCAGCCGCTTCGGCGAGCCCGCCGGCTCCTCCCCCCGCGCCGTCGCCGTGCGCCTGGCGGGCGGCGAGTCGGAGCTGGCCGAGGTGGTCCGCGCGCTCGACGCCGAGAACATCGCGATCGAGCACCTGCAGCTTCACGCCCCCTCGCTCGACGACGTCTTCCTCGCCAAGACCGGCCGCTCGCTGGAGGGCGCGGAGGAGGGAGCAGACGAGGAGAGCGCCGAGACCGAGGCGGCCGCCGCCGCGTGAGCCCCGCCGCCCACTCGCTCTCCACCCAGGTCGGGCAGCTCGCCCGCCGCTCGGTCATGCGCACGATGCGCCAGCCGGCGCAGATCGTCCCCTCGCTGATCTTCCCGCTGTTCCTCCTCGCGGTGAACTCGGGCGGGCTCAAAGACGCGACCAACCTGCCCGGCTTCCCGACCGACTCCTACATCACCTTCGCCCTCGCCGTCCCCTTCATGCAGGGCGCCCTCTTCTCGGTGATGAACTCCGGCACCGACCTCGCCCGCGACATCGAAACCGGCTTCCTCAACCGCCTGGCGCTGACCCCGCTGCGCGGCGCCGCCCTGCTCAGCGGCCTCCTCGCGGGCTCGGTCATCCTCGGCCTGATCCAGGCGGTCACCTACCTGCTGGTCGGCCTGGTCGCCGGGGCCGAACTGGCCGCCGGCCCGGGCGGAGCGCTGGTCCTCATCGCCCTCTCGGTGACGATCACCGTCGCCTTCGGCACCCTCGGCCTCTTCGCCGCCCTGCGCAGCGGCTCCGGCGAGGCGGTCCAGAGCCTCTTCCCGGTCTTCTTCGTCTTCCTCTTCCTCTCCTCGATGGCGCTGCCGCTCGACCTCCTGCAGACGCAGTGGTTCCACGACATCGCCGCCGCCAACCCGGTCTCCTACCTGCTGGGCGCGTTCCGCTCGCTGCTGATCGAAGGCTGGGAGCTCGGCCCGATCCTGCTCGGCTTCGGGATCGCGCTGGCGATCCTGGCGATCGGCATGTACGCGGCCGCCGCCGCGCTCAAGACCAGGCTGGTGCGGACGTGAGCGCCCCCGCAGCCCGCCCCGCAGGCTTCCGCGCGATCGCCCTCGCGGTGGCCTGGCGCAGCATCCACAACTTCCTCAGCAACCCCGCCTTCCTCGTCCCGGCGATCGTCTTCCCGCTCTTCTTCTTCGTCTCCTTCGCCGGCGGCCTCTCGGCGATCGCCAACGTCCCCGGCTTCGACTTCCCGATCGGCTACACCGCCTTCCAGTTCGTCTTCGTGCTGCTGCAGTCGGCCGCCTTCGGCGGCGTCTTCACCGGCTTCGGGATCGCCCGCGACTTCGAGACCGGCTTCGCCCGCCGCTACCTGCTCGCCGCCTCCAACCGCAGCGGCATCGTCGCCGGCTACGCGATCGCCGCCCTCGCCCGCGCCTTCGTCACCTGGACCGTGCTGACCGTGATCGCGCTTATCGCCGGGATGGAAATCGCCGGCAGCGCCGGCGAAATCGTCGCCCTCTACGTGCTCGCGATCCTCGTCAACGTCGCGGCGACGATGTGGGCGGCGGGGGTGGCGATGCGGGTGCGCTCGATCCAGGGCGGCCCGCTGATGCAGTTCCCGACCTTCCTCGTCCTCTTCCTCGCCCCGGTCTACGTCCCGCTCAGCCTGCTCAGCGGCTGGATCCACGCCGTCGCCTCGGTCAACCCGGTCACCGCCCTGCTCGAGGCAGGCCGCGGCTTCATCTCCGGCGACCCGGCCGTCGTCGGCCTCGCCTTCACGGTCGCAGTCGCGCTGCCGGTCGTCTTCTCCCTCTGGGCTCGCGGCGGCCTCCGCCGCGCCGAAGCTGCTGGATAACCCGTCGATGGGGTCAGCGGGGGTGGGGCACCCTCGGGCTGGCGGATACTCAAAACGCTGGCCTAATTAGGCC
>DASTGL010000221.1:0-10325 GCA_035719145.1 Solirubrobacterales bacterium | reverse complement strand
GGAATGCCGATGCTGCGCGCCCTGCACACCCTCGAGGAGCAGTCGCAGGACGAGATGATCAAGGAGGCGACGGCCGGCATCCGCGCCGACATCGAGGCCGGCAGCACCCTCGAGCAGGCGATGTCGCGTCACCCTCAGGTCTTCGACCGCCTCTTCCGGGCGATGATCCGCTCCGGCGAGGAATCGGGGCGGCTCGACGAAGCGCTCGACCGGATCGCCTACCAGGTGGAGAAACAGGACGCCCTGCGCCGGCAGGTGAAATCGGCGCTGATGTACCCGGCGCTGGTCTTCGGCTTCGCGGCCGTGGTGCTGATCGCGATCGTCACCTTCGTGATCCCGGTCTTCGCCAACATCTTCAAGGAACTCGCCGAAGAACACCCCGAAGAAGCGGCCGAACTGCCGCTCCCGACCAAGATCTGCGTCGGTACTTCGGAACTGGTCACCGGCTACTGGTTCGTGCTGATCCCGCTGCTGGCGATCGGGATCTACGCCTTCATCCAATGGAAGCGGACCGAACGCGGGCGCGAGATGTGGACCCGGTTCACGCTGCGGATTCCGATGAAGATCGGCGACGTTATCCAGAAGGTCGCCCTGGCGCGCTGGTCGCGCACCTTCGCCGGCGCGGTCGAGGCCGGCGTGCCGATGCTGCAGGCGATCAAACTCACCGGGGAGACCGCCGGCAACGTCGTCATCGAGCAGGCGATGGACGACGTCTACGCCTCGGCCAAACGCGGTGGCTCGCTGGCGGCCCCGATAGAAGGGAACGACATCTTCCCGCCGATGGTCGGCCACATGGTCGCGGTCGGCGAGGAGACCGGGCAGCTCGAAACCATGATGAGCAAAATCGCCGACTTCTACGAGACCGAGGTGGACGCCAAGGTAAAGGCGCTGACCGCCCTCCTCGAGCCGGTGATGATCGTCTTCGTCGGCGGCATCGTCGGCTTCATCGTGATCTCGATGTACCTGCCGATGTTCAGCATCTACGAACACATCCGCTGAGCCGGTAATCGCTTTTCGGAAGGTGCACTGGACGCACGTCCAAGGATCGAAATTTTCGTCCTTTGTAGCCCTAATTTCAGGGATCAAGTCTTTCGGGTGGCGGTCGATGAAGGGCCTGTGATGAATCTGCCAGTGCTTCGGTGCAAAAGGCAAACCCGCTGCGAGGTGGGGGCGCAAAGCCGTCGGGACTCCCTGGGAGTCGGCCGGGCTACCACCGGGGTCGACAGACACCACGTGGCTTCTCGCGACGGGGCTCTGGCTCGAACGTTTAGGACCATAGGAGGTCACTAATGTTTCTCCAGAATCTCCGGGCCAAAGTAGGCGCCCGGCTCAACGGCGACAGCGAGGCCGGCTTCACGCTGATCGAGCTCCTCGTCGTCATGCTGATCCTCGGCATCCTCGCCGCGATCGCCCTGCCCGCTTTCTTCAACCAGAAGGAAAAGGCCGGCGATGCCAAGGCGAAGGAGACTCTCCATTCCGCGCAGGTCGCGATGGAGACCTGCTCGACCGAAAACGGCGGCGAATACAGCACTACGAATTGCGATATCGCAGGTCTGAACGCCATCGAGCCGACCATCCCGGCGACCGAACCGACTGAACCGAAGCCGGGTGAACTTTCGGAAGTCACCCCAGAAGGGGATGAAGGCTACACCCTGGTTGCCGAAGGAAGCAGCGGTACGTTCACCTTGAAAAACGAAGAAGGCACGCTGAGCTACGAATGCTCCGGTGCTACTGCCACGGAAGGCAAGGGCGGTTGCCCGGCCGGTGGCGAATGGAAGAACGGCTAGAACTACGCCAGCCGATTTAGAGGCGTATTCGAAGGGCGGGCCTTGTGCCCGCCCTTCGTGCGTTCGGCTACCGAGTTTTCTGCAAGGGCCTAAGAAGAACGTCTATTCCGGCCGATAGATCGGTGATGTCGGCCAAGCCGTTTCTCTGCCCCCTGCGTTCGAGCTCAGCGCGCTGCGTCCCTGCGCTGGCCGGCTTGCTGATCGCCGCGCTGCTGGCGATCGTCGCTCCGGCCCAGGCGGCGCCGAACTACCGCGGCTCCTCGGCTGACGGCAAAGTCGTCTTCTTCGACACCGAAGAGCAGCTGCTCGAAGGCGATACCGACAGCAAGCGCGATGTCTACGAGCGCTCCTTCGACGAAGGCGTCGGCGCCTACGTGACCCGCGAGGTCTCGCTCGGGCCGACCGGCGGCAACAGCGCCTACCCGGCGCAGTTCGAGGGGGTCAACGAACTCGGGACGCGCGTCTTCTTCTCAACCGAAGAGCGGCTGGTGCCCGAAGACACCGACCTGCAGACCGACGTCTACATGCGCGACCTCGCCACCGGCACCACCGTCCTCGTCAGCCAGGGCGAACCAACCTGCGCGCCGGCTTGCGGCAACGGGTCCAAGCCGGTCACCTTCGCCAACGCCACCAAAGCCGGGACCAAGGTCTTCTTCGAAACCAAAGAACAGCTCTCCGGTCTCGATACCGACAACTCCACCGACCTCTACATGCGCAACCTCGAAGGCGGCGGCGAAACCGTCCTCGTCTCCCGCGGCGAATCTGCCTGTGCGCCCGGTTGCGGCAACGGCGCGTTCGAAGTCGAACGGCGTGGGATCTCCGCCGACGGCCGCTACGCCTACTTCGTCACCAGCGAGCGCTTGGCGGCGGCCGACACCGACGAAGCTCCCGACATCTACGCCCGCGACATACAGACCGGCAGCACCTACCTCGTCTCCAGTGGCGAATGCGCCGGCTGCGGCAACGGGGGGGCGGTGCCGATCTTCGACGGCGCCTCGAGTGCCGGCACCCGCGTCTTCTTCAGCATCGAAGAACAGCTCGTCGGCGGCGACACCGACTCGGCCACCGACATCTACGCCCGCGACCTGCCGGGTGGCCCGACCTTCCTTGTCTCCGGCGGCTCGGCTGAAGTTACCGCCAGCTTTGCGGCCAACTCGGCCGACGGCGCCCACGTCTTCTTCACCACGGCCGAGGGGCTGAGCGGGAGCGACAACGACGAAGCCAACGATGTCTATGAGTGGACTGGCGGCAGCATCAGCCTCGTCACCTCCGCCTCCTGCTCGAGCTTCTGTGGCGCCAACTTCGAGGCAGCCAGCGCCGACTCGACCGAGGTGATTTTCAGCACCGCCGAACAGCTCGTCGGCGCCGATACCGACAACGCCGTCGACATCTACCGCCAGAACGTCGTCGGCGGCCCGCCGGTGCTGGTCAGCAGGGGGGAAGCGAGCTGCTCGTCCTGCTGGAACGGCTCCCTCGACGCCAGCTTCAACGAAGCCTCGGCTGACGCTTCCGTCGTCGCCTTCACCACCACCGAAGGCATCCTCAACGGCGACGACGACGAAGAAAGCGACATCTACAGCCGCAACCTCGGCACCGGTTCCACCAGCCTGATCACGATCGCGCCGAGCTACTGCCCGCTGAAAAAGGGCAACTGCGGCGCCAGTTTCTCCGGCACCTCGCAGAACGGGCTGCACGTCTTCTTCAAGACGGTCGAGCGCTTCACGCTCGAAGACGGCGACAAAGAAGCCGACATCTACGAACGCTTCCTCGCCAGCGGCCCGGGCGAAGAAGTGACGCGGCTGGTCTCGCAGGGCAACGACCCGAACCTGGAACTCGGCCCCGAACCGCCGACCCTGACCGGCACCAACCCTGAATCGCCCGGCGAAAGCACGACCCCTCGTGTGCTCGGCGACGCCGCCGGCAACTCCTCGGTCAAGCTCTACACGAGCGAAGACTGCTCGGGCGAACCGGTGGCGACCGGGACCGCGGCGGAACTGCTCAGCCCGGGCCTCTCCGTCACGGTCGCGCCGAGCTCGCTGACCACCTTCCGGGCCACCGCAGAAGCCGAAGGCTTCGTCTCTGCCTGCTCGCAGCCGGTCTCCTACGTCCAAGCCGCCGGAGGTCCCGGCGGCGGCGAAGGCAGCGAAGTCGAAGACGTGCAGGGAAGCAGCGGGGGGACTTCCGCTTCGACGCCCACCTCTGGGGAAACGCCGCCGCCGCCGCGTCCCGGGCAGACCTACCTCACCCCGCGCACCCGGATCACCTTCGCACCCGCGTCGAAGACCCGCTCCCGCAGCCCGGTGTTCCGCTTCGTCGACGCGACCGGCCAGGGGGGCACGAGCTTCAAATGCAAGGTCGATCGCAAGCCCTGGCGTTCCTGCGGCTCGCCGCTGCGGTTGAAGAAGCTCAGCCGCGGCAGGCACGTTGTCGCGATCGAGGCAGTCAACGGCGCGGGTGAAGTCGAGCCGGCGCCGGTCAAGCGAAGCTTCAAGGTGGTGCCGCGATGAAGCGCCTGCGCCGACGGGTGTCGCTGGGCGACGAGTCGGGCCTGACCTTGATCGAGATGCTGGTCGCAGCGCTGATGAGCGTGATCATCGTCGGTGCCGCCTGCGCAATGCTGATCACCGCCGTCAAGGACCAGCCGGGCTTGAGCCGCAAGGCGGAAAACGTGACCACCGCGCGCTACCAGCTCGAGCGGGTGGTGCGCGAGATCCGCGACGCGGTGAAAGTCGAAATAGCGACCCAGACCGAAGTCGAACTTCTCACCAGGACGAAGAAGACCACCTGTGGTGGGACCACTAAGGCCAGCCCCAACGTCCAGCGGCCCCAGTGCCGGGTGACCTACCGCTGCAGCGCAACTTCGTGCGTCCGCACCGAAACGACCGAAGGGAGAGTGCCCGTCGGCACGGCGACGATTGCCCTCACCGGCCTCCAGAGCGCCAACGTCTTCTGCTTCGTCCCCAGCACCGAATCCGATCCCAGTAAGTGTGGGGCCCCCCGCACCGGAGAAGGCCCACCGAGCTATGTCGGCGTCGATCTCCAGGTGAAAAACCCAGATGGCCCGGGGTTCTTGACGATCTCCGACGGCGCCACCCTGAGAACCGAAACCTTCGGCTGATGCTCAGGTCCCGGTTCAAAAGGCAGCTGCAAATGGCCCCCCGCGAGGACGGGTTCACTCTGATCGAGGTCCTGGTCGCCTCGGTGATTCTCGTCATGGCGGCGATGGCGGTCTTCGGGGTCCTAGCCGCGGCTACCCGCAATGCCCAGCGGGCCCAGGCCACCCAGGTCGCTCTCGACAAGGCCCAGGAAGAGATCGAGAAGCTGCACTCGATTCCCTACTCGGAACTCGGCCTGACGACGGCCCCGTCGCCCTCGAGCAAACCGTTGAACCCCAACTACCGCGTCTCCGAAAGCAGCTTCTACGTGAAGCGGGAACCGCTATCTGAAAAAGCGGAACTGGTCATCGACGGGCACCCTCTTCGCGGCGGCGGCGAAATCGTCGGGGTAGTGAAACCGGGGCCGATCAGCTTCCGGGAGGGGAACGTCAGCGGCAAGCTCTACCGCTACATCGTCTGGCGCAACGATCCCACCTGCCCGGAAAGCCAAACGAATCTTGCCGAAGACTTCTGTCCCGGCAACCAGGACTACAAGCAGATCATCGTCGCCGCCCAGCTCGACACGCCCCCCAGCGAACGGTTCGAACGCAACTACGTCGAAGTCCAGTCGCAGGTCGTCAACCCCGACGCCAGGGCCCAGCGCACGACCCAGGGGAACGAACCCGGCAACGGCGGTCGCGGCTCCGGCGGCAAACAGGAAGAAGAAGAACTGGAAAAAGAACTGAAAGAAGACCAGACCGGCGGCCTCAGCTCGGGCAAAGCTGTCACCGCCCAGCAGTTCTACCTCTCCGACACCTCCTGCTCGGCGAGCGGCACGACCTCGCGGGCCGCGATTACCGGCGACCACCTCCTCCACAACACGCTCGGCACCTGCGCCAGCGGCCCCCGCACGGGGCAGACCCTGGTCGGGGCGCCGGACACCCTGCTGCGGTCCTCGCCGCCGGATCCCGATCCCGAAGATGAAAACAACCCGGCGCTTTTCGACTATTCCAGCGACACCTATCTCGAGCCGGCGGTGGGCACCGACCAGGGGCTGCAACTGCTCCACGACGACTCCGCGGGCTGCAACTTCCCGCCGAAAAGCAGCGTCCACCCCGAGGCGAAGATGCACCGCTGGGTCACCGACAAGATGACGACGCCGTTCAAGCTCAGCGGCACCGTCACCCTCGAGTTCTACTCGCGCACGCTCGGCGAAGCGAGCTACCCGGGGACCGTCTGCGCCTTCCTGTTCAAACGCAGCGAAACCGGCACCGGCGAAGCGACCAAAGCCCTCGACACCCTCTTCCAGAACGCCGAAAGCAGCAAGCTCTACTGGACCTACTCCTCGCAGGGAACCGGCTCCTGGCCGCGAACCGCATGGACCAAGTTGAGGCTGACGATGAAGATCTCCGGGGCGCAGGAAGTGCTGACGGGCGAACGGCTCGGCCTCGCCCTCAGCGTCGACGCCGGCACCACCCCGGCCGAAGGGCTGCAGATCATGTACGACCACCCCGACTACGCCTCCCGGCTCGAGGTCGACACCACCACCCCGATCGAAGGCGAAGGCTAGGCCGTGGCCGCGGCCGCCTTCATGGCCCTGCTCGGCGGGCTGATCGTCGGCAGCTTCGTCACCGTCGTCGCCCACCGGGTGCCGCGGGGGGAATCGGTCGTCGGCCCGCGCTCGCGCTGTCCCGGCTGCGGCGTGCAGATCGCCGCCTACGACAACGTCCCGGTCTTCTCCTGGGCCTTCCTGCGCGGCCGCGCCCGTTGCTGCGGCGCGGCGATCTCGGCCCGCTACCCGCTGACCGAGCTGGCGGTGGGGACCCTGTACCTGGCGACGGTCCTGGTCCTCTGGGGCGATCCGGCGCAGCTGGCGCTCGGCCTCGTCTTCGTGACGATGCTGGTGGCGGTGACGCTGACCGACCTCGAGCGGCGGATCATCCCCAACAAGGTCCTCGCCGTCGCGTCCGTGATCGGGCTGGCCATCGTCGTCGTCGCCGATCCATCGAGCCTGCCGGAAAGGGCGATCGCCGCCGCGGCCGCTGGCGGCGCCTTCTTCCTCGTCGCCCTCGCCTACCCGCGGGGGATGGGGCTGGGGGACGTGAAGCTGGCGGCGGCGATGGGCCTCTTCCTCGGCCGCGACGTCGCCCCGGCAATCCTGGTGGCGCTGCTGGCGGGATCTATCGTCGGGCTGACGATGATCGCCCGGCAGGGAGCGGGCGCCCGCAAGCAGACGATCCCGTTCGGGCCGTTCCTCGCCTTCGGCGGGGTGGTCGGGCTGCTCCTGGGGGGGCAGCTGATCGACCTCTATCTCGGCACCTTCTCGTAGAGCCGTCCAGGTTCTTCGAGAAATAAGTACTTGCAGGACGAAAGGTCGAGGCCGTTTCTGTCGATTGGGGTTGTGCGGCCGCGCTACCGACGGTCTCTGCCAGCCATGGAATTCACCCTGACGAGAAAGAAGAAGCCCACCGCAGTTGCCGGCCTCGACATCGAAGCCGGCAGCATCGCCGCGACCGAGGTCGAGGTCAACGGCGCGATCCAGGTGAAGGGCTCGGCGATCGCCCGGCTGGCGCCCGACGTCTTCCACGATGGCGAAGTGCTGGACCCCGATGCGCTCGCCGACTCCCTGAAGGCGCTCTTCAGCGACCACAAGATCTCGAAGCGGGTGCGGATCGGGATCGGCAACCAGCAGGTGATCGTCCGCACCGTGCGGCTGCCCGCGATCGAGGACGCCAAGGAGATGGAGGCCGCGGTCCGCTTCCAAGCCCAGGAGCAGATCCCGATGCCGCTCGACCAGGCGGTGCTCGAGCACCAGGTCGTCGGCGGGGTGCCTGCCGAGGAGGGCAGCGTCCCTCAGGTCGACGTGGTCGTAGTCGCCGCCCGCCGCGAGATGATCGCCTCCTTCCTGGAGCCGGTCCGGCGCGCCGGTCTCGAGCCGGTCGGGATCGACCTCTCCGCCTTCGCGATGATCCGGGCGCTCGCGGACGCCGGCGTGACCGGCGACGTCGAACCCGGCCAGAAGCCGAGCGAGGCGGTCCTCTACTGCAACCTTGGTGACGCCACCAACCTCGCCGTCGCCCGTGGCCGTTCCTGTCTCTTCACCCGCGTCTCCCACGTCGGGCTCGAGGAGATCTCGGCCCGCCTCGGCGCTGCCCGCGGCCTCACCCCCGAACATGCCTTCCAGTGGCTCGCCTACGTGGGTCTCGGCCGGCCGCTGGAGACGATCGAAGGCGACCCGGAGACGGTGGCGGAGGCGCGGCAGTCGCTGGAGGAGGGGCTCGCGACCTTGCTGGACGAGCTGCGCCTCTCGCTCGATTACTACGGCGCCCAGGAAGGGGCGGTGCCGGTGCGGACGATCGCTCTCAGCGGCGCCGGCAGCGCCATCCCGGGCCTTGCCCAGGAGGTGGAGGAGCGGCTCGGGCTGACGATTCAGGTCGTCCGTCCCCCGGCGCTGGCCGGCTACGAAGACGCCGCCGCCGCGCGCCTCGCCCTCTCCTACGGCCTCGCGCTGGAGAGCTGAGATGCGCGCCGTCAACCTGATCCCCCCCGAACTCCGCCGCGGCGACCACGCGCCGCTTCGCACCGGCCCGCTTGCCTACATCGTCGTCGGCGCTCTGGCCCTGGCGCTGCTCGGCGTCACCTTGCTCGTCCTCGCCGGCAACGAAGTCTCCGAAAAGCAGAGCGAAGTGAAGACGCTGCAGCGCGAAGACGCGCTGGCCAAAGCCCGGGCCGAAAGCCTCGCCCCCTACACCCAGTTCCAGGCGGCGGCCGAACAGCGGGTGCAGACGATCACCAGCCTCGCCGACAGCCGCTTCGACTGGCCGCGGGTGATGCGCGAACTCGGCCTGGTCCTGCCCGACGACGTCCTCCTGACCAACTTGGCCGCCAGCGCCAGCCTCGGCGAAGGCGGCGAAGCGGCCAAGGGCGTGCTCGGGCCCTCACTCGAACTCGAAGGCTGCACCAGCAGCCAGGACGCGGTGGCGACCTTCATCACCGCGCTCAAGGACATCGACGGCGTCACCCGCGTCGGGCTCGAATCCTCCAGCGCCGAAGAAGGCGGGTCCGGAAGCGGCGAAGGCTGCGAAGGAAAAACCCAGTTCAAGCTCGTCGTCGCCTTCGATGCCGCGCCGCTGATCCCGGTCGAAGGGGCCGAACCCGCTGCGGAAACCGAAGAAGCGGAAGCGGGCGAAGGCGAAGGCGAAGAAGAAGGAACGGAAGAAGGCGGCTGAGGTGAAAGCCCAGACGAAGAAGAAGACCAACTTGATGGTGGGGACGATGGTCGTCGTCGCCCTGCTGGCGGCCGCGTTCTGGTTCCTCCTGCTCAGCCCGAAGAAAGAAGAAGCGAAGAAGCTCGACGCCCAGATCAACACGCTCGAGTCCTCGCTCTCCCAGCACCGCTCCGAAGCGCAGTCCGCCGCCGCTGCCCGCCGCGCCTTCCCGCACGAGTACCAGCGTCTCGTCGTGCTCGGCAAGGCGGTTCCGGGCGGCGACGAAACCCCCTCGCTGCTCGTCCAGCTGAGCCACCTGGCCGGCAAGGCCGAAGTCGGCTTCCAGGACCTGACGCTGGGCGGCGGCTCCTCGGAAGGGGAAGCGCCGGTGGAAACGAGCGCGGGAGGGTTCACGAGCCCGACCGAGGCCGAAGCCTCGCTGCTGCCGCTGGGGGCCACGATCGGGCCCGCCGGCCTCGCGGTGATGCCCTACGAACTCACCTTCGAAGGCGACTTCTTCCAGATCGCCAAGTTCATCGAAGGCCTCGACAAGCTGGTCAGGACCAACAACCGCAACGTCGTTGTCAACGGGCGGTTGATCACCGTCAACAGCTTCTCGCTGATCCCGGCCGAAGACGAAGGCGGGAGCTCGAAGCTGCTGGCCAGCTTCTCCGTCGCCACCTTCCTCACTCCGCCCGGCGAAGGCCTGACCGCCGGCGCTACGCCGACCGGCCCCGAAGCCGAAGCGACCACCCTGACCTCGACGACCACTGGGACGACGCCATGAAGAAGCTGAAAGGTCCGGACCTGAAGATGCCGGAGCTGAAAGTGCCTCCTTTCGCCAAGGACCTCTTTGAGGATCTGCGGGACCGGCGGCTGCTGCCGCTGGTGGCGCTGGTCCTGGTCGCGATCGTCGCGGTGCCGTTCCTGCTCTCAGACGGGGCCGAACCGAAGCCGGTGACGGTGAAGCCGGCGCCTAAGCCCGCCGGCGCCAGCGCTTCCGCGCTGACGGTCGTGCGCTCGACCCCCGGCCTGCGCGACTACCGCAAGCGGTTGCGCGGCCGCACGCCGACCGATCCCTTCAAGAAGCCCTCGAGCCCCCAGGACCTCTCAGGCGCCCAGCTGGGCACCCCCGGCAACAACGGCTTCGAATCCGACGAAGTGACGACCACGACGACCTCGAGCGGCACCACCGTGACCAAGGAAACGACCAAGTCCACGGGCGGCGAAACCAC
>DASTGL010000220.1:0-7675 GCA_035719145.1 Solirubrobacterales bacterium | reverse complement strand
CGACAAAGGAACCACGCGATCGGCGCCGGCGCCAAGTCGCAGTGATCGGTGGCAGTGGGATCGAGGAGGGCTCGGAGGCGTGGACGCTGGCCGAAGAAGTCGGACGCGGGCTGGCGGAAGCGGGCGTAACGGTCGTCTGCGGCGGCGGGGGCGGCGTGATGGAGGCGGTCTCACGCGCGGCGGCCGAGGGCGGCGGTGAGGTCATCGGGATCGTCCCAGGCGATTCGCCCGACGACGCCAACGAGCACTGCACCCACGTCGTCGCCACCGGCATCGGCCATGCCCGCAACCTTGCCGTCGTCGCCTCCGGCGAGGCAGTGATCGCGATCGGTGGCGAGTGGGGGACGCTCTCGGAGATCGGCTTCGCCCGCGTCATCGGCCACGAGGTCGTCGCCCTGCGCAGCTGGCAGCTCGACGGCTCCGAGCGTATGGCCGGCGCCCCCGGGGTGACCCCAGCCGAGACGGCCGAGCAGGCAGTCGCCGCCGCCCTCGCCGCCCTCTAACCGGAACCGCATCAACTTGACTATCTGCTGGGTGGATAAGTTGATGCAGTTCGTCCAGGCCAGAGCTTCCGCAGGGCGAGGATCGCGAAGGCGTGGGACCAGGCGAGCGGGGTGGTCGAGGTCGGGAGGCCGGTGTGGGAGTCGACCCGCTCGGGGAGCGTCCCCGCCGGAGTGGCGGCGCGGCGGAGGTCCCCGAGGAGGCGGAGGGCGACACGGCGGTCTTCGCTCGCCGCCGCCGAGGAGGTGTCCTCCCGGGCAAGCGCCGCCAGCGACCAGGCGGTCCAGGCGGTGGGGGCTGACCAGGGGTCGCGCCCCGGCCAGTCCTCGCCTGGCGTGATCCCGAAGCCGCCGCCCCTGCGGGCGAGCCGCAACATCGTCTCCCGCGCCGCCGGATACAGCGGCCGAATCGCGAACGGCTCGACCGCCCAGGCCGCCGCCGAGTCGAGGCCGGAGCGGGGATCGCCCAGCCGCCGCACCAGCCGACGGGACGATTTCGCTCTATATAGGCCCCTTTTCGTCCCGTCGGCGATCGCGTTGCCGAGGTAGTCGCCGGGCGCGCCCTCCTGGTAGTCCGGGCAGTCCCGCCACGGCAGTCGCGGCGGCGGCGAGAGCCCCGTCGCACGGGCGGCCACGCCCACCCACCCCGCGGCGTCTCCCTGCGCCCCGCGATCCGGCACCGGCTGGCCGTCGCCGTAGAAGCGGGCGGCCGACCCGAGGTCGAGACCGAGCAGGAAGCGGGCGCTCCCCCGCGCCTCGCGGCGGTAGCCCGCCGCGGCGAAGGCGAGCGTCGCCGCCGCCGCGTCGCGCGGCCAGACGTATGCCCAGCCGTCGCGCGCGCCGGCGACGACAGCCCCGCTGCGGCGGTCGGTCAGCGCGTGCAGCACGAGCAGCGAGCGGTCGTACATGTCCACCGCCCACGGCGGCGCGCCAGGGCCGAGCGGCCGCGACCGTCGCAGCCAACGCCGGTCCTCTCGCATCGCGGCCCGGATCGTCTGCGGCGCGGTGCCGGGATGGCAATCAAGCCACCGGGCCACATCCGGTTCGCGGGACCGGAATTCGAGCCGCGCCGGCCCGCGGGTCTTGGCCAGGCAGGCGAGGCCGTGGTCGCCGGCGGCGTATGCGATCCGCACGCGCGTACCGCCGAAACGGGCTTCGGTGACGAGGACGTTCGTCCTCGGCCAGTAGCGCTGCCGGACCCGGTCGGCTCTCCAGAAAGGCCGCGCTGGCGCGCCGCCGATCCGCACCCACGGGACGAGGCCGGTGTCTGCCGCCACAGTCCCCGCCGCCTGCCGCGCGGCCGGGTTGTCGATCAGCGCCCGTCCCGCCGGTCCCGGCATCCGCAGGTCGACGACGTCGCCGTAAGCGTCGATCGCCGCCGTCAGCCCGCCACCGCCGACGACCGCCGTCCCCAGGAAAGGCGGCGGCTCCCCCGGCAGCGCCGGCGGCGTCCGCGGATCGGCCCCGGACCCACCCGACACCAGCATCGCCCCGGCCGCCATCACGGCCACCAGCCCAAGCGCTGCACGCCCCCGGCTCATCCCCTCATGCAATCAGCCTCGGCCCTCCTACTCCCGGTAGCCTTCGGCCTACCTGGGGGCGTCAGCTCCGCTCAGGGCGAGGTAGCTCAGTTGGTAGAGCACACGACTGAAAATCGTGGTGTCGCGGGTTCGAATCCCGCCCTCGCCACTCCTTTCCGGCAAAACTCGGTAGCCGTTCGTTCGAACCGGCTTAAGCCGCCCTCTTCTGCGTCGATACGCCCCGCGTAGTCAGCTGAAAAAGGGCAAACCTGCCGCGAGGCAGGGACGCAAAGCCAGAGGTCTCCTCCCGTAGGAGACGGCTCAGCCGCCAGCTTGGTGAAAACCGAGTCCTTTTCGCATGCCTACGGAGGAATTTTCAATGTCAATCGCATTTCCCTCGCGCCGCCTGACGCTCTCGCTGCTCGCGGCCGTACTCACCATGTTGGGCTTCGCCGCCTACTCGGCGAACGCGCAGGCCGCTTGCTCCTACCCGGAAGCCGAGCAGGTCTTCTCTCCCTGGAAGGACAAAGGCTGGTACCAGCTGGCGCCCGACGGGGGTCTCGCCGAAGGCGGCAACGGGTGGACGCTCGAAGGCGGAGCCGAACTCGTCGCCGATCCCGACGCCCGCACCCACGAAGGGGTCCAGGAGGAAACGGCCGTCAGCCTGCCGTTCGGCTCCACGGCTACCAGCCCGCCTGTCTGCGTCGACCCGACCACGCCGGACTTCCGCTTCATGATGCGGAACGTCGGTGACAAGGGCGGCAAGCTCCGCGTCACGGTGACCTACGAAAACACGGTCAAAGTCACCAAGGCCCGCAACGCGGACGTCCACGCCGACAAGAACGAATGGCTGCCGACGCCGCCGCTCAAGCTCGAGACCGAGGGCGAAGCCGAACGCGTCGCCAGGATCACCTTCACCGCGAAGGATCCGAAAAGCACCTACCTGGTCGACGACCTCTACGTCGATCCGTTCGCCAGGCACTAGCGCTGGTCATTCGTAGGCTGAGGATCCGCCCGGGCGAGCGAGCGCCCGGGCGGGTCTAGTTCCCCCGCCCGGACCGAGGCAAGTTTCCTTGCAAGGGACAGGGTCCGTCCGGAGCGCCCGGCACCATCGAGCCATGTTCCAAGTTCTCGTTGCATGCTCGGGCTGTGCCGAGGAGTCGGAGGTCCTCGTCGAGGAGCTCGACGATGTCGAGCGCGAGGCCTGCCCCTGCGGCTACAGCTACGTCGTCCTCGCGGTAAGCGAGTTCGAGCCGGTGTACGCGGAGCGGGCGCAGGTCATCGAGCTGCCCCGGCGCCGCCACAAGCTCTCGCACGCCGCCTAGGCACGCCTTGCGCGGATCGTCCGCCGCCTGAGACCATCGGGCCGTCCGTCCGATGGAAACCCAGACCCACTACGCCGACTCCAGCGGGGTCAGCATCGCCTACCAGGTCCACGGCGAGGGACCGCTCGACCTCGTCTTCGTTCCCGGCTTCGTCTCCCACGTCGAGCTGTTCTGGGACGACCCGCTCGCCGCCGGCTTCCTGCGCCGGCTCGCCTCCTTCGCCCGGGTCGTGGTCTGGGACAAGCGCGGGCAGGGGCTGTCGGACCGCACCGGGCGGCCGCCGACCCTGGAGGACTCGATGGACGACCTCGAGGCGGTGCTGGCGGCGGCGGGATGCGAGCGGCCGGCGATCTTCGGCGTCTCCGAGGGCGGGCCGATGTCGGCGCTCTTCGCCGCCACCCACCCGGACCGCGTCGCCTCCCTCGTCCTCTACGGGACCTACGCGCGGATGCTGCGGGCCCCCGACTTTCCGCAGGGGATACCGCCCGAGGCGCTGAGCCGGTGGGGGGAGATCGTCCAGCGCGACTGGGGCGGACCTGTCGGCGTCGATCTCTGGGCCCCGAGCCTCAAGGGCAACGCCGACTTCGCCCGCTGGTGGTCGCGGCTGCTGCGCTACGGCACCAGCCCCGCCGGCGCGGTGGCCCTGATGGACCTCTACCGCGAGATCGACATTCGGGGCGTGCTGCCGGCGATCGACGTGCCGACGCTGGTCATGCAGCGCCGCGACGACCGCATCTCCATGGTCGGCCAGGGCCGCTACCTCGCCGAGGCGATTCCCGGCGCCAGGTACGTCGAGCTGGAGGGCGCGGACCACCTGCCCATCACCGGCGATCAGGACGCGCTGCTCGACGAGGTCGAAGAGTTCCTCGTCGGCACGCGACGGGGCAGCGAACCGGAGCGGGCGCTGGCGACGGTCCTCTTCACCGACATCGTCGGCTCGACCGAACGGGCGGCCGAGCTCGGCGACCGCGCCTGGCGCCAGCTGCTCGAGCGCCACGACGCCGCGGTCCGCCGCCAGCTCGACCTGCATCGCGGCCGCGAGGTGAAGACGATGGGCGACGGCTTCCTCGCCACCTTCGACGGCCCGGCGCGGGCGATCCGCTGCGCCCGCGCCCTGCAGGAAGAGGTGGAGCGGCTCGGCCTCGAGGTGCGGGCAGGCATCCACACCGGCGAGGTCGAGCTGATCGGCGACGACGTCGGCGGCATGGCGGTCAACATCGGCGCCCGGATCGGCGCCCTCGCCGGCCCCGGCGAAGTCCTCGTCTCCAGCACCGTCCGCGAGCTGGTCGTCGGCTCCGGTCTCGAGTTCGCAGACCGCGGCGCGCAGACGCTGAAGGGCGCCCCAGGCGAATGGCGCCTGTTTGCGGTCTCCTCTGCGGTGTGACTCACAGAATTTACTTTTGCCACTATTTCCTAACAGACAATGAGTTACCTTCGCCATCATGGAGGCGATGGCAAGAGAGAGCTGGACTGATGAGCGGCTCGACGATCTGAAGGATCAGATGGTCTCGGGGTTCGCCCGCGTCGACGCCAACATCCGGGACCTGCGGCGGATGATGTTTCAGGGCTTCGTCGCAATGGCGACGATCATTGTCACTTGCTTCGTCGGCCTGGCTAGCCTGATCGCTTTCTAGGCCTAGGCGGTGCCAGTATTGCGGGCCTTTAGCTGCGCGTAAAGAATTTGTGACAGCGTGGTGACGGTGGATTGGTCCGTCCTGCACGCCCTCAACGACTTCATGTACCAGCACGACGGGGTCGAGGACCCGCTGCTGTTCTACGTCAACGTCTCCGAGGCGCTCTTCGTGGCGACGCTGGCGATCGTCTTCCTCGCCGCTCGCGGTCCCGCCAACGCCGCTTGGCGCCGGGCGTCGTTGGCGGCCGTCTTCAGTGCCGGCCTCGGCCTCGCCGTCGGCAAGGTGATCAGCGAACTGGTCGACCGCGCTCGGCCCTTCGTCGCCGACCCCCACGGCGTCCACCTCTTCGCCGCTCACGCCGCCGACCCCGGCTTCCCCAGCGACCACGCCACCGCCGCCTTCGCGATCGCCGTGGCGATCCTGCTGCGCAAGCGCAGCTGGGGAATCGCCGCCCTCGTCGCCGCCACCGTCCTCGCGGTCGGCCGCGTCGCCCTCGGCGTCCACTACCCGACCGACGTGATCGCAGGCGCCGCCCTCGGCAGCGCCGCCGCGCTGGCGCTCTGGGCAGAGCCGCTCCGAACCCGCATCGACCGCCTCGCTGACTGGATCGGCGCCCGCTGGGACCGCCTCATCGAGCGCGGCGCCCGCGGCTTCGCGGGTCTGCGCAGCTAGCCGATCGCCACATCAGCACGCCAGTGAGCGAGTCAAGTGTCCAAGCCGGGGATCTCGTCTTCGGGGAGCTTGCCGTTGACCCGCTCCAGGTTCTCGAGATCGAGGCGGTCCTGGAGACGCGCCGCGAGCCGCTTGAAGCCGACGATGCTGCGCAAGGAGGCGAAGGCGGCGACCTCACCGCCCCGGTCCAGCTTTATGGCATCGGCGGCGACCGTCTCGTAGTCGAGCGGCGGTAGACCGCCTCGCAGGATGTCGACGATTCCGTGGCGGCTGCGGACCCGCAGATGATGGGCGCCGTCGATATCGGCCGGCTTGAGCTCTTTCCCGTCGGCCAGACGGGTCGCTTCGATGCGCTCCAGGAAGCGGTGGATCGCTTCGTCGGCCTCTGGGCCGTCGGGCACGAGCAGGTCGGAATCCTTGGTCGCACGTAGGTAGCCGTGGGCGATGACGCTGAAGCCGCCGATCACCACATAGGGCAGCCCGACCGCGTTGGCGTCGGCGACGACCCCGTCGAGGTCAGGACCAGAGAGCTCGGCTCGGGGCATGGCCGGCTTCGATCGAGGCGACGAGCAGGGAGACCGCCTGCTGGGACAGCTTCTGGCCGTAGGTCACGCGCTCGTCCATCGACAGCTTGGCAGCGAAGTCCGCATCCTCGCGCGCCTCTTCCTCGTTGATCTCCGCCCACTCGGCCTCGTTGCCCGGGGCGAGGAGCGGTTTGCGAGGCTGGGCGTCCATCGACAGTCGATTCTACCCCGGCCGCTGACGCACCCGACCGCCTCGGCACCGCCCGCTCAGCCGATCGCGACCTCGTAGGCCTCCTCGGCCTCGAGGAACGGGGCGAGGGTGACGTAGACGAGCGTCGGCACCAGGTCCGGCAGCGTCTCCGGGCCCTTTTTGTTGACGTGGTCGTAGAGGAGCGAGTAGAGGGCGCCGCCGATCGCCTCGGCCGCGATCGGCGGGGTCTCGGGTTTGAGCTCGTAGCCGGGGGCGAGCAGGCCCTCCATGCCTTCGGTCACCACCTCGCGCTGGTCGAGCGCCCGTTTGCCCGCCGCGTACATCTCTTTGCCGCCCATCCGTGCGTACTCGGGCTCTTCGGCGCCCCAGCGGAACATCGCTTCCTGGGTGTCGTGGACGGCGTGCGGCCAGTCGGGGGCGCGGCGGAAGGCCGGCAGCGCCGCCGCCAGCATGTGGGCCGAGCCGCTGTCGAGGGCGGCGACGATCGCGTCTTCCTTGTTCTTGAAGTGTTCGTAGAAGGTCCGCTGCGAGGTGCTCGCCCGTTCGACCACCTCGGCGACGGTGGTGTCGGGGTAGCCCTTGTCAGCCACGACGGCGGCGAGCGCGCGCAGCAGTCGCTCGGGCGGATTCGCCAGCTTCTGGCGCTCCTCGAACGGCACCGCTTTCACCGTGCGGCGGCGGGTCGCTTTCAGCGGGCCGGGCGGGACCGGGTAGCAGAAGACCCAGTCCCACAGCTGCGGCACCAGGTCGAGCAGCTCTTTCTCCTGGCCGCGGTAGAGGCGCTTGTGGATCACCTTCTGGATGCCGCCGACGACCGAGCGGACCAGCTCGGGCGGCATCCCCTGGCGCTCGGGCACCTGCTCGAGCAGCGCCGCGGCGACCTCGGTCGAGCGGTCCATCATCCGGTCGACCAGCGCCGCCCCCGCCTCGCCGGCCGCGTAGACCTCGACGATGCACATCTTCGCCGCCGCCGGCTGGGCGACGATCGTCTCGATCAGGTCGGCGAAGGCCTTGCGCGCCCGCTCCATCCCGGCCGGCGCGCTCTCGTCGGCGCCGAGCCGTTTCAGCGTCGGCTCGACTAGCGCTTCCACCGCGGCGATGAAGCAGGCCTGCTTGTCCTCGAAGTGCTTGTAGAAGGCGCTGCGGGAGACCCCCGAGAGCTCGACCAGGTCGGCGACCGTCATCGCCTCGTAGCCCCTCTCGGCCACCGTCGCCACCATCGCCGCGAACAGCCGCTCGCGTTGGTTGCGCTCCGCCTCCTCGCGCGGAGTGCCCCTGCCCGGCCGCAG
>DASTGL010000219.1:0-5447 GCA_035719145.1 Solirubrobacterales bacterium | reverse complement strand
GGTCGAGGGCCGAGGTCGGCTCGTCGAGGAGGAGAACCCGGGGACGCTGCGCCAGGGCGCGCGCCAGCATCGCCCGCTGCTGCTCGCCGACTGAGAGCTTCTTGACGTCGCGCGCGGCGAAGGAGGGGTCGAGGCCGGCGTGGCCGAGCGTCTCCGCCAGCGCCAGCGGCTCGCCGGCGAGCTCGGCCGCGTAGCGCAGGTTCGACTCGACGGTCCCGTCGAGCAGCGCCGGCAGCTGCGGGACGAGGCCGACCTCGCGCCGCAGCGCCAGCGGCTCGTAGCTCCGCAGGGGGCGATCGCGGTAGGCGATCTCGCCGCGATCGGGGTCGGCGAGCCGGTTCAGCAGCCGCAGCAGCGTCGACTTGCCGGCGCCGGAAGGGCCGACGATCGCCGTCGCCCCCTCCGGAATCCCGGCGCTGAGCGAATCGAGAACGGTCTTGCCGCCACGGTCCAGCCCCACCTCCCGAAGCTCGAAGAGCACCCGCGGATCATCCCCCATCGCTGGTTTCCTTTCGGACGTAACCCCTCCGAAAGGAACCACGCGATGGCCTTGGCGCAAGACCGCTCTCGTTTGGTCACCTCTATGGCTTGCGGGGGCGTTTGGTTGAAAGAATCCGGGTAAGCACCTAGGCAAGGGAACCCAGTCAAGGAACGCATGCGAGATGGCTAGAGCAATTTGGAGCGGGACGATCAGCTTTGGGCTACTGAACGTGCCCGTGCGCCTCTTCAGCGCCGTCGCCCGGCGGAACATCGCCCTGCGGGAGATCCGCGAGTCCGACAGCTCCCGGATCAAACACAAGCGGGTCGCCGAAGGGACCGACGAGGAGGTCCCCTACGAGAGCATCGTCAAGGCCTACGAGCTGACGCCCGGCCAGTACGTGCCGCTGAGCAAAGACGAGATGGCGGCGCTGGCGCCGGAGAAGACGCGGGCGATCGACGTCCAGGACTTCGTCGACATCGAGGAAATCGACCCGATGTACTTCGACAGCCCCTACTACCTCGGCCCGGCCGACGGCGCCGAGAAGGCCTATTCGCTGCTGGCGGCGGCGATGGAAAGCTCCGGCAAGGCGGCGATCTCCCGCTTCGTCTTCCGCAACAAAGAGCACCTGGCGGCGATCCGCGCCTCGGACGGCGTCCTGACGCTGACGACGATGCGCTTCCACGACGAGGTGGTGCCGCCCTCCGAGCTCGACGACGCGCTGCCGGACAAGAAGCCGAAAGTCGCCAAACGCGAGCAGCAGATGGCCGAGCAGCTGATCGACTCCCTCTCGACCGAATTCGAACCGGGCGCCTACAAGGACGAGTACCGCGAACAGCTGCTGGCGCTGATCGAACAGAAGGCGGAAGGCAAAGAGATCGTCGCGCCCGAAGCCGAGGCGCCGAAAGCGACCAAAGCTCCGGACCTGATGGCGGCGCTGGAGGAATCCATCGCGGCGGTGAAAGAGAAAGGCAGCGGTGGCGACGGGGCGAAAAAAGCGTCGAAGCCGAAAGCCGCCAAAGCCAAGAAGAGCAAATCGAGCGGCAGCTCGAAATCGAAATCGAAGAGCTCTTCCCGCTCCAAAGCCAAAGCTTCGAAATAGGCTCTAGCGCGTGGGCGAGACGCGCCAGGTCGAGGTCGAGGGCAAGGAGCTGCGGCTCTCCAACCTCGACAAGGTGCTGTACCCGAAGACCGGGTTCACCAAGGGCGAGATGGTCGACTACTACGCCAAGGTGGCGCCGGCGATCGTCCCCCACCTGAGCGGTCGCGCGGTGACCCTGCGGCGGTTCCCGGAAGGGATCGAGGACCTCGACGCCGCCTTCTACGAGAAGCGCTGCCCGAAGCACCGGCCGAAATGGGTGAAGACGGCGAAGGTGCAGGCTGGCCCGCGCGCCGGGGTGATCGAGTTCTGCGTCTGCGACAGCCTGCCGACGCTGATCTGGATGGCGCAGCTGGCGGCGATCGAGCTGCACCCTTCGCTCTCGAAGAGCCGGGCGCCGAAACGCCCGACCTCGCTGGTCTTCGACCTCGACCCGGGGCCGCCGGCCGACGTCGTCGACTGCTCACGGGTGGCGCTGCGCCTGCGCGAGGTGCTGGAGCAGGTCGACCTCCAGTGCTTCGCCAAGACCTCGGGTTCGAAGGGCATGCAGCTCTACGTGCCGCTCAACAGCAAGACCTCCTACGAGGAGACGAGGCCGTTCGGCCAGGCGCTCGCCCAGGTCGTCGCCAACCAGGACCCCGAGAGCATCCTCGCGAAAATGGGCAAAAAGACCGACCGTAGCGGCAAGGTCTTCATCGACTGGTACCAGAACAACGAACGCAAAACGACGATCTCCGTCTACAGCCTCCGCGCCCGCGAACGCCCGACCTGCTCGACCCCGGTCACCTGGGAGGAGGTCGAGCAGGCCGCCGAGTCGGGCAAAGGCGACCACCTCGTCTTCGAGACCACCGACGTGCTTGAGCGGATTGAGCAGCACGGCGACCTCTTCGCCCCGGTGCTGGAGGTCGAGCAAGAGCTGCCGCAGATATAAGTTGCCGCGCCTCCGCTCCGCGTCCGGGCGTCTAGTGCCGCAGCTTTGACTCGTGGCCCGGGTTGGTACCGATGTGCGGATAACGAGAACCCGACTCGGCATCGCGGCAGCCGCCCTGTACCTGCTGCTGCTCGCGCTGTTGGCTCCGGCGGGAGTGCATGCCTCGCCCGAACCGCCGCCGCCGGGGTCGCCGCCGTCGCTGACGGGCCTGGAAATGACCGAGCGCACGATCCTCTCCCCCAGCACCCCGAAGGACACCCGTTCGAAGCTGCCGCGGAAGACGATCTTCTCCTTCTTTGTCAACCAGAACGCGACCGTCAGCGTCGTCTTCAAGCAGGTCCGCAAGGACGGCAGCCTGGTCCGGCGGGGAGCGCTGACCCGCGACGCCTTCGCCGGCAAGAACAGGATCCGCTTCGAAGGCAAGCTGCCGAAGCCGAAGGGCGGCGTCCAGTTCCTCACCGCCGGCCGCTACCGGGCCTTCTTCACCTCGCACAACGAGTTCGGCGAATCCCCCGAAGCCTCGATCGGCTTCCGGGTAGTGCGGCCGAAGAACTAGCCGAGCTGCTGGCGGACGACGGGCTGCCTCGTCGCCCGGACCTCGTCGAGGCGGCGGACGGGGGTCGTGTAGGGGGCGTTCTTGGCCAGGTCGGGGTTGTCCTCGGCCTCGGTGAGGATCTTCTCCACCGCCTCGGCGAAGGCGTCCAGCGACTCCTTGGTCTCGGTCTCGGTCGGCTCGACCATCAGCGCCTCGTCGACGAGGAGCGGGAAGTAGACGGTCGGCGGGTGGAAGCCGAAGTCGAGCAGGCGCTTGGCGAGGTCGAGGGTGGCGAGGCCGAGGTCGCGCTTCATCGGCTTGCCGGAGAGGACGAACTCGTGCATGCAGTGGCGATCGAAGGCGATCGGCAGGCGCTCGCCGGCGCGGCCCTCGGCGAGGCGCGCCTTCAGGTAGTTGGCGTTGAGGACAGCGGTCTCCGAGGCCTCGGCGAGGCCGTCGCCGCCGAGGCTGAGGATGTAGGCGTAGGAGCGGACGAAGACGCCGAAGTTGCCTTGGAAGCCGCGCAGGCGGCCGATCGACTTCGGCCGCTCGTAGTCGAGGCCGAAGCTGGGGCCGTGGCCGTTCGTGGCCTCGCGGCGCACCACCTGCGGCTTCGGCAGGTAGGGCTCGATCCGGTCGGAGACGGCGATCGGGCCGGCTCCCGGCCCGCCGCCGCCGTGCGGCTGGCTGAAGGACTTGTGGAGGTTGACGTGGACGATGTCGAAGCCCATGTCGCCCGGGCGCGAGTGGCCCATCACCGCGTTCAAGTTGGCGCCGTCGTAGTAGAGGGTGCCGCCGGCCTCGTGGATCAGCGAGGCGATCTCGGCGATGTTTTCGTCGAAGACCCCGAGCGTGTTCGGGTTGGTCAGCATCAGGCAGGCGACCTCGCCCTCGTTCTCGGCCAGCTTCGCCCTCAGGTCGTCCATCTCGACCCCGCCCTGCTCGTTCGTCGCGACTTTGACCACCTCGTAGCCGGCCATCGTCACCGAGGCCGGGTTGGTCCCGTGGGAGGTGTCGGGGGCCAGCACCTTGGTCCGCTCTTCGCCGCGGTCGGCGTGGTAGGCGCGGGTCAGCAGCAGGCCGGCGAGCTCGCCGTGGGAGCCGGCGCTCGGCTGCAGGCTGACATGCGGCAGGCCGCAGATCTCACTCAGGGACTCCTGCAGCAGCCACATCAGCTCCAGCGCCCCCTGGGCGCGGCGCGGGTCCTGGGCCGGGTGCAGGCGGGCGTGGCCGGGCAGCGCCGCCACCCGCTCGTTCAGGCGCGGGTTGTGCTTCATCGTGCAGGAGCCGAGCGGGTAGAAGCCGCTGTCGAGGTCGAAGTTGCGGCGAGAGAGGCGGTTGTAATGGCGGACGATCTCCGGCTCGGCGATCTCCGGCAGCCGCGGCGGCTCGGTGCGCAGCAGGCTCTCCGGGATCAGCTCGACCAGCGGCTTCTCCGGCACTTCGACGTCGGGCAGCGCCGCGGCCCGACGCCCCGACTTCGACTTCTCGAAGATCGTCCGCGCCTTTTCGGCCTGCATCGGCGTCTCGGTCAGCGCCATCAGGCCGCCCCTCCAAGTTGTGGTTCCTTAGTCGTGTCAGAGCCGACAAAGGAACCACGCTCTGCGCTGATTGCTGCAGCCAGCGCCTCGGCCAGCTCGTCGATCTGGGCCTTGGTGCGGCGCTCGGTGATGGCGACGAGGAGGCCGTTGTCGAACTCGGGGTAGTCGCGGCCGAGCGGATATCCGGCGGCGATGCCGCGCTCGGCGACGCGGTCGAGGACTCTCTCCACCGGCGCGTCGAGTCGAACCGCGAACTCGCGCGCGACCGGCGCCTCGTGCAGCAGCTCGACTCCGTCGACCGCACCCAGTCGCTCGCGCGCGTAGGCGGTCCGCTGGACCAGCAGCTCGCCGAGCTCGCGGAAGCCCTGGCGCCCGAGCCAGGCGAGGTGGACCATCGCCCCGAGCGCGTTCAGCGCCTGGGCGGTGCAGATGTTGTTGGTGGCTTTCTCGCGGCGGATGTGCTGCTCGCGCGTCTGCAGCGCGAGGACGAAGCCGCGCCTCCCGTCGACGTCCTCGGTTTCACCCGCGATCCGCCCCGGCATCCGGCGGATCTGCTCCTCGGTCGCGCAGAAGAAGCCAAACGAAGGGCCGCCGAAGTCAAGCCGGTTGCCGAGCGGCTGGCCCTCGCCGAGGGCGATGTCGGCGCCGCACTCGCCCGGCGGCTTGAGGATTCCCAGCGTCATCGGGTCGCAGGCGACGATCAGGAGCGCCCCGTGCTCCTTCGCCGCCGCCCCGAGCGCCTCGACGTCCTCGACCGCGCCGAGGAAGTTGGGGCTCTGCAAGATCACCGCGGCGGTCTCGTCGTCGACCGCCGCCGCCAGCGCCGCCGCATCCGTCACACCTCCCTCGAGCCCGACCTCCAC
>DASTGL010000218.1:0-2065 GCA_035719145.1 Solirubrobacterales bacterium | reverse complement strand
GCACGTCGGCGGCGTGCAGCCCCACCGAGGGCTCGTCCAGCACGTACAGCGTGCGGCCGGTCGAGCGCCGCGAGAGCTCCTTGGCCAGCTTCGTGCGCTGGGCCTCGCC
Source organism: Solirubrobacterales bacterium (assembly GCA_035719145.1). GTDB lineage: Bacteria > Actinomycetota > Thermoleophilia > Solirubrobacterales > 70-9 > VAYN01. Next base: position 1,956 of record DASTGL010000218.1, on the reverse strand, counting down.
GCCCGAGAGGGTGGTGGCCTGCTGGCCGACCTTGACGTAGCCGAGGCCGACTTCGTTGAGCATGTGCATCCGGTCACGGATGGGGGGGACGGCCTTGAAGAACGCCTCGGCGTCCTCGATGGTCATGTCGAGGACGTCGGCGATGGAGTGGCCCTTGAACTTCACTTCCAGCGTTTCGCGGTTGTAGCGCTTGCCGCCGCATTCCTCGCAGGTGACGTAGACATCGGGCAGGAAGTGCATCTCGATCTTGATCAGGCCGTCGCCCTGGCAGGCCTCGCAGCGGCCGCCCTTGACGTTGAACGAGAAGCGGCCGGCCTTGTAGCCGCGGGCGGCGCTTTCGGGGAGGCCGGCAAACCAGTCACGAATGAGGGTGAAGGCGCCGGTGTAGGTGGCGGGGTTGGAGCGGGGGGTGCGGCCGATGGGGCTCTGGTCGATCTCGATCACCTTGTCGCACAGCTCGAGGCCGGTGATCCGGTCATGCGGCCCGGCGATGACGCGGGCGCCGATCAGCGCGCGGGCGGCGCCGGCATGGAGAGTGTCGAGCGTGAACGAGCTCTTGCCCGAGCCGGAGACGCCGGTGACGCAGGTAAAGGTGCCGAGCGGGAGGCTGGCGGTGATGCCCTTGAGGTTGTTGGCCCGGGCGTTCTCGACCGTGATCTTGTGGCCGTTGCCCTTGCGGCGGGTGGCGGGGACTTCGATGCGGCGGGTGCCGGCGAGGTACTGGCCGGTGAGGCTTTCGGCGCTGGCGAGGATATCGGCGAGGGTGCCTTGCGCGACGATCTCGCCGCCGTGCACGCCGGCGCCCGGGCCGAGGTCGACGATATGGTCGGCCGTGCGGATGGCGTCCTCGTCATGCTCGACCACGATCACCGTGTTGCCGAGATCGCGCAGGCGGCGCAGCGTGGCGAGCAGCATGTCGTTGTCGCGCTGGTGGAGGCCGAGGGAAGGCTCGTCGAGCACGTAGAGCACGCCGGACAGGCCCGAGCCGATCTGGCTGGCGAGGCGGATGCGCTGGCTCTCGCCGCCCGAGAGGGTGCCCGAGGTGCGGTTGAGGTTGAGGTAATCGAGGCCGACGTTGTTGAGGAAGCCGAGGCGCTCCTCGATCTCCTTGAGGATGGCGCGGGCGATCTGGCTTTGCTGCGCGGTAAACTTCTGATTCAGAGACGAAAACCAGTCCAACGCGGCGACCACGGAGAAGCGCGTGACGGTGGAGATATCCTCGCCGGCGACCTTGACCGCCAGCGCCTCGGGCTTGAGCCGCTTGCCCTCGCAGACCTCGCAGGGCTGGGCGGTCTGGAACTTGCCGAGCTCCTCGCGCATCCACGCGCTCTCGGTCTGCAGCATGCGGCGGGTGAGGTTGCCGATCACGCCCTCGAACGGCTTCTTCACCGTGTAGCTCTTGCGCCCGTCCTGGAAGGTGAGCGCGACCGGCTTGCCGCCGGTGCCGTGGAGGATGACGAGGCGGACCTCGCCCGGCAGGTCCTGCCACGGCGTCTCCAGACTGAAGCCGAACTCGGCGGCGAGGCTGGCGAGGACCTGCATGTAATAGGGGCTGGGAGGGTTGGACTTGGCCCAGGGGACCACGGCGCCTTGCTTGAGGCTGAGCGCCTCGTTCGGGACGACGAGCTGCGGATCGAACAGCAGCTTCTCGCCCAGCCCATCGCAGGCCGGGCAGGCGCCCATCGGCGCGTTGAAGGAGAACAGGCGCGGTTCGACCGACTCGATGGTGAAGCCGGAGACCGGGCAGGCGAACTTTTCGGAGAAGACGATGCGATTGGGGGGGAGTTGGGCGCCTTTGAGGTTGCTCTGGCGCTGGCCGCCACCACCCCCAACCCCCTCCTCTGAAGAGGAGGGGGCTCTTCCGCGCTGTTTCCCCCCCTCCTCTTCAGAGGAGGGGGCTGGGGGGTGGTGCAGCTCCGCCACCGTCGTATCCGCCAGATCCACATAGGCCAGCCC
>DASTGL010000217.1:0-15852 GCA_035719145.1 Solirubrobacterales bacterium | reverse complement strand
CAATCAAACCGAGGAACAGACCGATCTCGTCCTCGGCGGCCGCGGCCCCGGTCTGCACCTCACCCGCACCTACAATTCCCAGGCCGCCGCCGAAGCCAAAGAAGCGGGTCCGTGGGGCTACGGCTGGTCTGGGCCCTACAGCTCCCACCTGGAATTCAACAAAGAATCGGGCGCGGTCACCGTCGTCCAGGAAAACGGGGCCACTGCCACCTTCAACCTCGAAAGTGGCGTCTACGTGCCTGGCGTCTGGATCCAGGCCAAGCTGGTCAAAGAAGGCGAAACCTACGTCTTCACGCTGCCGACGCAGGAAAAGCTCAAGTTCAACGCTGAAGGCAAGCTGATCGAACAGAAGGATCGCAACAGCAATGCTCTCACGTTCACGTACGAAGCCGGCAAGCTGATCCTCGCCAGAGATTCAGCCGGTCGGGAACTCTGGTTCCTCTACTCGGGGGCGCAGGTGACGACGGTCGTCGACCTGGCCACTTCGCATTCCTTTTCCTATTCCTACGAATCCGGGAATCTGGTGTCAGTAAAACTGCCGGGGGAAGAAACCCCGCGCTGGAAATTCAAATACGACGCCTCCCATCAGCTGACCGAAATGACCGACGGGCGCGGGGGCGTGGTCAAAACCGCCTATGACGAAAAACACCGGGCCAAAGAACAGACCGACCCGATGGGCCGGGTGACGAAATTCGCCTACGGCGAATCGGAAGCCAAGAAGACCACGACGATCACCGAGGCGAACGGATCGACCACCTTCGAGAAGTTCAACCTGGCCGGCGAGCCGCTGGAAGTGATCAGGGCCAAAGGGATTGCTGGTCTCGAACGGAAAACGACCATGGAATACAACGCCGCCTACGAGATCACCAAAGCGACCGACGCGCTCGGCCACTCGACGACCTTCGAATACAACTCCGCCGGGGACATGACGCTCGAAAAGGACCCCGAAGGCGATGAAACTAAATGGACCTATAACTCGACCCATGACGTCGAAACCGAAACGACGCCGAAGGGCGAGAAAACGACCTATAAACGCGATTCCCACGGCAACGTCGAAGCGATCGAACGCCCGGCGCCGGGCGAAACGACCCAGAAAGCGACCTTCAAACACGCGCTCAACGGCGACCTGGAATCCGCCACCGATCCTCTCGGCCACGAATCGAAATTCGAATACGACACCTACGGCGACGTCAAAGCCGAAACTGACGCCGCCGGCGACAAGACGACCTGGACCTACAACAAAGATGGCCAGCAGCTGACCGAAGTCAGCCCGCGCGGGAATGAAGAAGGCGCTAAAGCTGAAGAATTCGAAACCAAGATCGAACGGGACGCCCAGGGCCGGCCGATCAAGGTCACCGACCCGCTCGGCCACGAAACCAAATTCGCCTACGACAAGAACGGCAACCTCGAATCGACCACGGACGCGCTAGGCCATGCGACCAAATACACCTACGATGCCGATGACGAGCAGACCAAAGTCGAAAGGGCTAACGGCACGACGAGCGAAGCTGCCTACGACAGCATGGGCGAAGTCAAAAGCCGCACGAACGGCAACGCCAATACGACCAAATACGAACACGACGCGCTCGAGCAGCTGACCGAAACGATCGATCCGCTGGAACGCAAAACGAAGCGGGAATACGACGCAGCAGGCAACCTCAAAAAAACCGAAGACGCCCTAGGGCGGACCGTCTCCTATGGCTATGACTCCGCAGATCGGCTCAAAGAAGTCAACTACTCCGAAGAAGCCACCCACGACGTCACGTTCAAATACGACAAAGACGGCAACGTCACCGAAATGGTCGACGGGACGGGGACCACGACGAAGGTCTACGACCAACTCGACCGGCCGACCGAAGTCACCAACGGCGCGAAAGAACTCGTCAAATACAAGTACGACCTCGGCAACGAGGTGACCGAACTCACCTATCCCAACGGGGAAACCGTCAAACACGCCTTCGACAAAGTCGGCCGACTGGAAAAGGTCACCGACTGGCTCGGCAAGGAAACCACCTTCGGCTACAACCGCGATTCGCAGGTCAAAGCGACCACCTTCCCGACCGAAACCACGAACGTCGACGAATACGCCTACAACAGGGCCGATCAGATGAGCGAAGTTTCGATGAAGAAAGGCGCCTCGATGCTGGCATCGATGACCTACACGCGGGACAACCTCGGGCAGATCACCAAATCGGTCGACACCGGCTTCTCCGAAGAAGCCGAACGGGCTTACGAATACGACGCCGGCAACCGGCTTCTGAAAAGCAACGGAACCGTCTTCGAATACGACAAAGCCGGCAACGTCACCAAGATCTCTCCGGCCACCTACACCTACGACAAAGCCGACCAGATCGCCACTGCGAGCAACGCGACCTTTGAATACAACAAACTCGGCCAGCGGGTGAAGGAAACCCCGAGCGGAGGCACGGAAGTCCCCTATGTCTACGACCAGGCCGGGAATCTTATCTCGACGAAAAGCGCCGGGATCGAAAACACCTTCAAATACGACGGAACGGGCCTCCTGACCACTGAAACCAGGAGCACCTCGACCTACCACATGGCCTGGGACCTCGCCGCCGGTCTACCGCTTCTGCTTCGGAGTGGAAACGACTACTACATCTACGGACCCGACGGTCTTCCAGTCGAGCAGATCAACTCTGGATCGGCCACCTATCTGCACCATGACCAGCTTGGGTCGATCCGCGTTCTAACGAACCCGAGCGGCGAAACCACCGGCACCTACCGCTACAGCCCCAATGGTGCTGTCTGGAAACACACCGGGACCGGGTCCAGCAAAATGGGATTCGCCGGTCAGTTCCGGATGAACACCGAACATCAGCTGATCTATTTGCGTGCTCGAACCTACGATCCGGCGACGGCGCAGTTCCTTAGCCCTGATCCCCTGGCTGGATTGTCCGGGGAAACGTACGCGTATGCGGGAGACAACCCGGTGAATGCTAGCGATCCCTTGGGCCTCATGGCTGATGTATGTAACAGCGATCCACCGCCAGATTGTCCGTTGTGCCCAAAGAAGCAGGAGCCAACCGACCACACGGCCGTGAATCGGCCGAAAGCGCCAGATCCACCTTCGATCGGTGCAACGCCTCCATACAACATTCCTCCGAGGAGAGGAAATCCATTTGCACACTCACTGGATGTCGTTGGGTATTGTGGGGGTGGAAGTCTGGGAGTTGTGGTAGGAGTGAGCGCCCAGGTATGTGGAGTACGCGAAGCTGGTGGCCATTACGGCATAACCGCCTCTGCGGGTGTAGAGTTTTACCCTGGGATAGGTATTTCGGCCGGTGTTGGCCCACTGTTCACGAATGCATCCTCGCTTGAGGATCTAGGTGGGTTCTCTCCGTATGCAAGTGGGAGTGTCGGAGAGGGTGCCCAAATCGGGGCGAGTCAGACCTATGGAGCCAACGGTGTAGTAAGTACGCATATCTGGGGGGGAGGCGGCTTTGGGCTGGCCGCCGGCGAGTATGGCTATGGCGTGACGGGGGTGGCGAGACTGCCCCACTAGGGGCAGCGAGCTGACGCAGCTGAAGGTGAGCCTCTTGGAGGAGAGGGGTGGAGGGATCGGACGTTTCGCTCCCTCGTCGACTCGGCGCACCGTGTCCCAAAATATGTCCCCGACTCCACCGAACTCGACGGAACGGGACTGATCTCCTTGGACGCCACAGGCACGAATCGGCCTCAAACGGCCTCGCAGAGGCAATTCTCAGTCCGGAAACCGGGGTTCGAATCCCCGTAGCGGTATCCCTGCAATGGAACAAACAGACCGCCCCGTGAGGCGGTCCTTTCTTTTGGGTCAAGCTGATGCAATCCCCCTGTGCAGGAGGCCGTCGCTCGCGACCTTCGGGAGCGAAACGCCCGAGGACAAATCTCCAGAACTCGCGGCGCGTTGCTAAACCTCCCCCAGGGCATTTCCAGTCTTGTTGACGTCGAAGGTCGGGCAGCCGCATACTGGTGCGCATGGATGGGGATGACGCAAACGAAGGCATCCCGCTCAGTGAGGATGACTTTCCACCGCGTTACGAGCCGGATTTGCAGAGCCTGAAAACCGACGACGGTTTTGGCGAGGCTGCGTTTGAGTTGTTGAAGGAGACCGGGATGACGCTCGTCTACTTAGTCGGTCGAATACCGGATATGCCCTACCAGCGGAATGAGTCGATCCGGCGGGGACTCATCAAGCGACTGATGCTGCTCGGCAAGTCACTCCTCTCAGATGTCGCCCACAACTCGGGCTATCAGCAGCTACAGATCACCCGGCAGATCGCCGAGACTGCCGCCAACTATTTCTACCTGGCTCAGGATGACGGCTCCGAAGAGCGCTACGACGCCTACATCAACCAAGCGCTCGCCGAGGAAAAGCACAATCTTGGTGTCGTTGCTGGTGAGATCAAAGAGAGGGGTGGCGACCCTTTACCGATTGAGGAGCGCATGCGGCGTTCTATCGAGCGCATGGCAAGTGCTGCGGGAGTGGATTTCGAGGCGGTGCCGAAGACCAGAGACAGCGGTTGGCCTGGCGCGTTTGATCGGCTGTCCGCGATGAGTCCTACGGCATACCCGGCGTATCGCGCAGGCTCATCAGCGCTGCATGCAGGCTGGTCGGCGCTGCTACTTCAAGATCTTGAGGAGGTCGAGGGCGGCTTTTCCCTGAACGCGCAAGTCGAACCGCGACCGCAACCGTTGACCATGGCAGGCATGCTGTTAACCGAAGCGGCCATCTACTACCTCGAAGAGGATGGCGACGATGCGGAACGACAACTCTTCCTGGGGCGGCTGACCGACCTCAGCGAACGTGTGCGAAGTCTGGACGAGGCACATGAGCGCTTTCAGCAATCGATCTGAGGGGTCACGAGGCAAGTAGCTTTTACCAGTTCTTGGCGTCGATACCCCACCTGTCTCCCCAAATGGGGTCTTGGCCCGGAAAACCTTTGGGCGGGTCAGCTCCGTCGTACAACCACTGGTCGGGAGGAGGCTGGCTGGCACCGATCGCGAAACACCATCCGGTCACCGTGCGGCGCCAGCCCCACCAGGCCTGGCCATCATCCGACACATTCAGGTGGACGCCGTGAACCTCACCCAGTCCGTCCGGGCGGAGCATGTCCAATAGCTCCGGCCGGTAGCGATTGCCATGGTTCTGATACCAGCCCATCTGCATCGTGGCGAGCCATTGCAGGGCAGCTTTGGTCTCCTGGAACTCGCGCTGGTCGAGCCGCTGGCCATCCTCGTTCTCCCCTTTTACGCCTGCGTAGCGGACAAGACGATCAGCGGCTTCTTGTTTTTCGGTCGCTCGACGATTTTGATCACGCAAGAAGTCGCGGCCGACCTCGCGCGCCGTGCCGATGTCCTCTGCCTCCGCGATCTGCTTGACCCAGTAGTGACGAAAGGCGCCGAGCTGGGCAACTCGTGGGCCAAAGGCGAGGATTAGACCGAGCTCTGCGCGTCGTCGCGCGGCTTGGTCATTGGTCTCGAATCGCACCCACATGAATGCATCGTGATAACCGGCCCATATGGAGACGAGAAAGAGGTATGGCATCACGCCGAGCGTGAGGCCGAATGGCAGAAAGAAGGCCCGGGCTATGAACGTCCAGTCGGTGTCCCCGATATTCCAAATGAATTTGATCACGACGTACAGCAGTAGCGCGATGCCGATGATGCCCAGCGCCGTATCCACGAGGTTTTTCGCTTGGCGATAGGACTCTTTGCTTCCTGCGACGGCGGATAGCGCGCCGAGAAAGGCGAGCACGACGAGCAGGATCAACTCGACGCCGAGCCCAAAGACATAGAAGCCGATGAAGACATCGAGCACCCCGGACAGGTTGAGCATCTGGCGGAGGGCAGGAGTAAAGAATGCTTGCCCGGGTTTTCGCGTGCCGATCCGGTAGAGAAGGACCACCCCCTGGGTGAGAACCCACACCGCAGTGGGAGGTACTAGCGCTGACTCCCAGAGCCCGATCCGTTGTCCTAGGAAGACGAGTCCCGCCACCATCGCCGCCAGTCCGATAAAAGTTATGAGGATGCTCGGCTGGGCAAGTGACTTGACGACGCCCCAAGCTGGCCCGCGCGTGTTCGGGTACAGGAACGCGAGAAGAACAACGACGCCAATCAAAATGAGCGACGCGACTTCCCTGTCATTTAGCGCAATGGCTGCTTGGTGCTGCTCGATCAGATTCGCGATTACTGCCTCCCTGCCCTTCACTATGGCTCGTTGGGCCCGAAATCCAGCGGATTGAGCGTGCGGTAGGCCCTAGTCTGTCTTGGATGGCCGATCCATCCGACTCAGACCGCAGGCAGGTTGTGCGTGGTCTCGAAGACGCCGTTGCCTCCGAAGAGCTTGCGGTCGAGGCGGCCAAACTGTTGCGCTCCTTCGAACACCTGGCCATGGCATCCCGTGTCTGAGCGCGAGCGCCACGCGCAAAGAGGGACCTATCGCGCCGCCCGAGCTTTCTTGGTTCGGAACGACCTGATCTGACGGGTCGGGGGGTACGGGGCTTCCGTGGCAGGGAGGCATCTACGGCCCCATTGGCGGTTCGATCTTACCCTCCTGCCTGAGCACCCCATCGATGATCCACTCCCAGGTTGCGCCCACTGAATGCTGTTCTCGCCCGCGCCCATCGACAGTCGGCAGATCCATCATGTAGCCGTCAGCGCCGCCCCAGTAGGACCGCCAAAGGTGGTGAATCGACTCCGGCGTAAAGGAAGCGCGGCGATAGGCGGTGCGCGCAAGCGAGACGATGTCCATATTCACGCGGGTCGCCCGGAGTACATTCTCTGGCTTGAAGCGCTGGACTTGATTCAGCGGCCAATGATGGCGCTGGCTGACGGCTTCGCAGACTTCCATTGACCCGAAGGCAAAGATGCCCGTCAATCGCGAGGACGCGTCTTTGAAATGGGCGCGCCTCGCCAGCTCGGCGTCGTACTCAACGCGGTATGCGTTGATCGCGGCCATCGTGAAGGGCGACATAAGCCGGTGGAGAGATTGGGGTTGGGAACGAACGGCAGGTAGTCCGCCGAGCCATCCGCATAGGCCGAAGCAAATTTGTGGTCTTCCAAACCGGCAATGACCGGCGAGCTGTACTGGCCCGTGAATTGAAGATTCAGGACCGCCATCGAACTCGCGGTGTTCACGAAGACGTAAAGGCAGGCGGGCAATTGAGGGAGGACTTGCATGTCTTTAGGAACGCTGTCGAGCGCGCCGGTGGGCTTGTAGGCCGGCGCGAGGCGCGACGGTGAGCCAGTGGCACTCGGCGGGGGCGCCGTCGGTGGGTTCGTTGCGGTAGATCAGGCGGAAGCGTGGCTTCGCTTTGTGGCTCGGGATGTCGAATCGAATCCGGCGACAGTTGGATAGCTCGGGATGGAGGCCTGGACCCATCAGCTCCCCGATGAAAGGGTTGCCTTTGCATTCGACCAGCAGCTCGGCGATGCGACGCTTCATGGCCTCGGCTTCGTCCTTGCCGGCTTGATCGCTGTCAACGGCCGGGGTGGTCAGTTCCGCAACGTCGTTGAGGACGCCTTTGGCGAAGGTGACGCCCACTACGCCGGGCGCTTTGTCGATCATTCCCCGGCAGGGATCTCGATGCCGAGCTTGGCGAGCGCCTCGGCGCCATCTTCCTTGTGGTCGGCAGCGCCGCTGCGGATGCGCTCCGCGGCGATCGCGGCAGCCTCGTCGTCGGCGCGGCGCGCCTCGAAGGTCTCGGCCATCTCATCGATCCTCGAGTTCATCGCCTTCATCTGCTCTTCGAGCCGATGCAGCTTGTCTTGGACTTGGTCCGATCTCCGCGGAAGCAGGGGCATCTCGACAAGGCTACCTCGCGCGTCTGATGCCGCGGCGAGGCTGGCCAAAGCGTGTCCCGAAATATGTCCCCGACTCCACCGAACTGGATCGAGCTCAACTGGGCAACCTGGACGGGATTGCCCTAGATCGGCCGCAAATGGCTTCGCAGAGGCAATTCTCAGTCCGGAAACCGGGGTTCGAATCCCCGTAGCGGTACTAGGTGAGCGTTAAACCTTCGGGTCTCGCTACGAGAGAGGGCGCATCGCCTGTTCGACCATCGCAGCGATGTCATCGAGCAACTGCTCGCGAATCGATTGCGCTACGAAGATGGTTGGCATGGAGCAGGATCCGTTGTAGCTCAGCCCGCTGGGAGTAGCCGTTCTATTGCGGCGATGAATTCGGCAGTGCCTTTGACGAACTCGGCGGCCTCCTCTGGGCTTGCCGGTGCGGCCTCGTAGTCGCCTTCCTCGCGGGCGTCCTTGGCGCGACGGGCTAGTGCGCTTAGGCGCTGGTCAAACTCGCCCGGGGCAACGAAGACTTGGCTGAAGAGGGTCCAGGTGCCGCTATGGGTTTTGGCGAACTCGCCTCGCTCCGAGAGGGCGGCTCGGGCTGCGTAGAGCATGCCGTAGTAGGCGGCACTGACGACGACGGCGGGATGCGCGGTTCCGAGAATCGCCTCGGCATCCGCTAGCCGGTCGCGCGCTTGCTGCATGAACTCCTCTGAGCGAGGGCTCAATCCAGTGCGCTCCCGGCGAGGACGATCTTGTCGCGGTCCACCTGTTGGATGAAGAAGGAATCGATCGCGCGGCGCTCTTGTAGCCACTCGGGGTCGTGGACGTGGACGGAGTAGTTGAAAGGACTCTCGCCCTCGGCGATTGCGGCTTCTTCGCTGAGGTCGCCGGCGAGTCGCCCGTAACGACCCCGACCGCCGTCAGCGATCACGAGCAGATCGATGTCGGATTCTGGGTGAGCGCTGCCACGGGCGCGTGAGCCATAGAGCCAAAGGGCGCGCAGATCCTTGCCCAGCTCGCTACCTAGGCGCGATGCGAAATGCTCAATCGTCCGGCGCTCATTCTCGGTGAGCTCCGCTGCGGTCAGCCGCTTGGCACTTGCATGGTCCATAGCTTTTAAGGATAGGCCGGGAGGGGGCGCGGACGATGGAATCTACGTATCCCGAAATATGCCCCCGACTCCACCGCACTGGATCGCACTCGACTGAACTATCTGGACGGAGCTCTCCTAGATCGACCGCAAACGGCTTCGCAGAGGCAATTCTCAGTCCGGAAACCGGGGTTCGAATCCCCGTAGCGGTACTCCCGATCAGCTGAGGTGCTCGGGACGAGCCCTGAGTGAGTCGGCCGGCTGCCTCGCATTGCCCTGGCCGAGTCTGCGTTGGTGTCTCCCCATTCTGGTTTCGGCGATCAAGCAGCCCGCGTTCTGAGGCTCTGGTAGGCCCAGGCATCGTATCATTTTGATACGCTTGGTAACAATCTGCTACCAAGGAGCGTCTCATGGCTTCCACCGCCGATCGTCCCACGCGAGTTCCATCCGACCTGCTCGCCAGCGCAGCAGCTGAGGGCGCCAAGGAGAATCGCTCGGCCAAGCAGCAGCTCGAGCACTGGGCGCGTGTCGGCAGGTCGGTTTGTGCGCGACAGACGGCTTCCAGGCATCGGGTGGAAGCTGCCCTGGCAGGGACTCTCCCGCTCGAGCAACTTTCCGACGAGGAGGGAATCGTCTTCGATTCCGAGGTTCAGGCCCGGCTGGATGAGCGTATGCGAAACGCGGACCTCGGCAAGGCGCTCGCCGCACGAGGGATTACCACCGTGGCGCTGAGCGACCAAGGCGAGCTGACCGAGTACCGGCCTGACGGAACGAGTTCGCCCGCTTGAAGCAGCTGCATTTGGTTGTCGGGCCCAACGGCTCGGGCAAGACTACGTTCGTCACCGAGTTTCTCGCGCTGGAGCTGTCGGGTTTCGCCTACGTCAATGCGGATGAGATCGCCAAGACCAAATGGCCCTCCGACCCGGCCGCACACGCCTACGAGGCTGCCCACATAGCGGAGGAGACTCGCGCGCACCTGATCGCTAAAGGTCGGTCGTTCATCGCCGAGACCGTCTTCTCCCATCCATCGAAGCTCGATCTGATTCGCTCAGCCCAGGAAGAGGGTTATCAGGTGGTGCTGCATGTGATGGTCGTTCCGGAGGAGTTGGCGGTCATGCGCGTTGACTATCGGGTGCGGGCAGGCGGGCACGACGTTCCGGAGCAGAAAATCCGCGAGCGCTACCGCCGCTTGTGGGGACTCGTCGCGCGAGCTGTTTCGGCTGCGGACAGGGCTGTCGTATATGACAACTCGCGCAACACGGGGCCGGCCAAGGTGGGGGAGTTCTTTGGCGGGTCTCCCATCGGCGCCGCCGCTTGGCCGGAGTGGGCGCCTGAGCAACTGGTCTCTATCTGGGGGGCGTGAGAGCGCGGTACAAGCCAAAGCGCCGAGTCGGTGCTGAGGCGCCCATGGGCTCAGGCGCAGCCTCGGAAGACTCGGCCGAAGGCTCGGTGGCGTCCCGATGACAGGCTTTGCGATGCGTAGGGCTCGGCGGGCTCGGGCGTGATTCGGGAGCGTCTCGCTACCCAGCAGTCACCTGCACCCCGCCTGACCATCACCTCGGCGTAGGAGTTGCTTCCCGGATCGGGTTCGTAGGAGCAGAGCCATAGATCTCGGGTTTGGTGATCGCAGCGGACATCTCCCTCCGTGTTCAACTGTGCTTCCAGGTCCTTTGCCAAGGCAGCGTCAAATACCGCGGTCGACGAGCAGCCGACGCTTCCCATCAGTCCGATCGCCACCGTCCCGGCGACTGTTGCCATCAAAGATCTTGCTCGTGAGCCTCTCAACTGCGTTTCCCGCCTCCGGGGGCAATGACGAAGCGGAAGCTGAGCGTCCGGGAGGCGGCGCCGGCGGCGCGCGCTTTGACACGAAAGGTGTGGTTGCCGACCCCGAGCTTTCGCAGGGTCAGCGGGGAGTGGCAGGATCGCCACTTCCGGCGGTCGATCTTGCACTCGAAGCTGCTGTCGGGGAGGTTCGATGCGAAGCGGAAGGTGGGGGTGCGGTCGCGGCCTCGGTGGGGAGGGTGCTTTAGCAGCTCGACAGTCACGGGCGGCTTCGGCGCGGTGGGGGCCGGTGCGGCCCCGGTCGTGGGGGGAGGCGAGCTTCCTCCCGCTTGCGGCTCGGGGCAGGGGCCGCCATTTGGCCCTGAATCGACCAAGAAGGGGGTCGAGGCGACGGAGGCGAGGTCAGGTTGGCTCCGTCCGATCGCTTCGGTGATGGCCGCGAAGGTGCCGCAGCGGGGTGGATTGAGGAAGAGGGAAGTGGCTGGGTTGAACTGCAGGTCGAGATCTTCCAGCGGCAGCTGGGGGAGTTCCGGGATGACCAGTTCGGCTTCGCTCCCAGCGACGAGCCATGCCGGCAGCTTCAGTTCCAGCCCCGCTCCGGAGGCGACGAGGAGCAAGAGGTATTCCCCCGGTCCTTCGAGGCCGCCGAAGTAGACGCTGCCTTCGAGGACTTCATCGGTGCCGGTGAGCGCCCCGCCGAAGCTGGCGATCTTCGAGGCGGCTGGGCAGGTGGCGGGGACTTCGGTGAAGAGGTTCGCTTGGGCGAGGGTGCAGACCGCACGGCTGGAGGCAGCGGCTTCGTTAACCGTCAAGCCCTGCAGGTACAGCGCGAGCGCTTCGGTGTCCGAGGTTGCCAGCCCATTTGACAATAGGTCCTGAGGGAGCCGGTATTCGAATCCAAGGCCCGTCGTGCTGGCCGCCTCCGCCGCGGTGGGGCCGAGTGCGGTGATGGGGTCGAAGGACAATTTGTCGCACCCGGTGATCGTCGGCCCGCTCGCCAATGCGGCCGATAGGTCTTCCGCATCCTCATACGAGTGCGCGACGGCAGTGGCACTGGTCGCTCCGCAGGCGGTCGGGTTCCGGGTGAAGGGAGTCTGGGCGATATGGGCCTGGCGGCCACCGGGGACTTCCGAAGCGTGAGGGCCGCGCTCCTGGTCATGGATCGGGGCCGGCGGCACCCCCCAGAGCGATAGTTCGAGGGTCGCAACCGGCATCGCTTCGGGTAGTCCTTCGAACGCCAACGAGAGCGAGTAGCCGTTCGCGGCGCCGGCTCGCACCGGCACTTCCACCGGTTCAGAAAACCCGAGGCTGTCGAACACGAGTCGCGCGAGCTCGTCCGGTTCGGGCACGCCGAGGTAGACGGGGGTCTTTTCGAGATCGCCGAAAGAGGCCGAGTGGACGTCGACCACGCCCACCTGCGAGTCGAGCGGGCATTCGTCGGAGGCGACCTGCTGCGGGACGCACCTAGGAAGGGTCCAGGGATAGAGGAAGAGCCCGCGCGGCAGTTCGATGAAGGCGTCCTGAGGCGTTTCCGGTTCGCCCGGTTCCGCGAACGAGATGTCGACGGTTACGTCTGGGTGGGCGCCGGCCTGTGCCGTTGAGAGGCCGAACGAGAACGATTCGACCGCGATCGCCGCTCCAGCCGTTCCCGGCAAGGTGAGGAGCGCCAGGCAGCCGCAGCTGAGAATGGTCGTGAAGAACCCCCTGCGCATCCTCGGCAGAGTACTGCGCACCCAAGGCGGCGCCTAACGCTCCGCCGCGCTGGTCGGGTCGTTCGGGCTCGCCTGCGCCGGGTCGTTCGACCACGCTCCCGGCGGCTCCGGGACCGGGCCGTCGAGGAGGGGGTCCTCGGTGGCTCGCATCCACTCGAGCAGGCGGTCGCGCATTTCGCTGAGGATCTGCTGGTGGGTGGAGGCGGTGGAGAGGTCGTTGAGCTCGTTGGGGTCGAAGAGGAGGTCGTAGAGCTGCTCCTCGGGGACGCGCTGCTCGCCCCAGCCGGCCTCGGCGAGGATCGTCTTCGAAGCTGAGTCGTCGCAGTTGGCGAGGACCGGGCGGTCGTAGTCGGAGAAGCGGCGGATGTACTTGAAGCGCTCGCTGCGGACGGCGCGCAGGGGCTGGTAGGCGGCGTGGTAGGTCATCTCGGCGAAGACGTGGTCGTGGACCTTGGCGGTCTCGCCGCGGACCAGGGGCATCAGCGAGGTGCCCTGCAGGAAGGCCGGCTCCTCGACGCCGGTCAGCTCGCAGATCGTCGGGTAGATGTCGAGGTGGCTGACCATGCCGTCGAAGACCCGCCCGCCGAGGAAGCCCGGCCCGCGCATGATCAGCATCACGCCGATCCCGCGGTCGTAGAGGGTCGCCTTGGCGCCCGGGAAGGCAAGGCCGTGGTCGGTGGTGCAGATGATCAGGGTGCTCTCCTGCAGGCCGAGCTGGTGGAGGCCGTTGAGGACGGCGCCGATCCCCTGGTCGAGCGAGCGGGCGCTGGCCTTGAACGCCGCCATGTCGGCGCGGGTCTCCGGCGTGTCGGGCAGGTTCGCCGGCGGCAGCGAGTAGAGCGTGTCGCGGACCGAGGTGGGGACGCGGTAGGTGCGGTGGGTCTCGAAGAAGCCGACCGACATGAACCAGGGCCCGTCGGTCTCGCCGAGGGCCTGGATCGCGGTCGGCGCGATGTCGGCGGCGTGGTGGCTGTCGACCTCGATCACCTCGTCGTAGCCGATCGTCTCCGGGTCCTCGGAGATGTGCTGCTCGCCGATCAGGACCGAGCGGTAGCCGGCCTCGCGCAGGGGATGGACGAGGTGCTGGCCGTAGTCGTTCAGCTCCCAGCCGCGGTGGGCGAGGCCGAGCAGGCCGTTGTTGTGGCAGTACTGGCCGGTGAGCAGGGAGGCGCGGCTGCCCGAGCAGGTGGGGGCGGCGCAGAAGGCGTTGCGGAAGAGCACGCCCTGGTCGGCGAGCAGCTGGATGTTCGGCGTCGGCACCGGAAAGCCGTAGGGCTGGACATAGCGGCCGGTGTCGTGGGAGTGGATGTAGAGAATGTTAGGCAGTTTGTTGATGAACTTAGTATACAATTCTGAGAATGCAGCTCCTCGGCATAGACCACGTCAGCGCGATCACCGCCGCCCGGGCGGAGTGCCTCGACTTCTACGCGGGCCTCCTCGGCCTCAAGCCGTGCGGCTGTCCGCCTGCGGAGGGGAGCCGGGGCGACCTCTGCTTCGGCGACGGGCGGGAGGGATCGGCCGTCCTCCGCTTCGTTGACTCCCCAGGAGCGCCGACAGGTTCCCCCGGCCCCGGCATGGTCCACAGCGTCCGCTGGTGGGTGCCGGGACGGCGCGCGCTCGAGCAGTGGGCGGCGCGGCTGGAGATCGGCGGGATCGCGGCCGAGCTCGGCTTCGACCAGGTCGGCGACCCGGTCGCCGTGCGCTTCTCCGACCCCGAGGGCCTTAGCCACGAGCTGATCCCGCGTCCCGTGACCGACCGCCCGCGCCGCTCCGAGGGCCGGCCGGTCGCCGGGATGCCGCCGGGGCTGAAGCTGGCGGGCGTCCGCGCCTTCGTCGCCGGCAGCGTCCAGAGCTTCGACCTGCTCGCGGGTCGGCTCGGCTTCAGCGCCGCCGGGGCGGGGGAGTGGCAGGTCGGGTCCGCCCGCTATGCCTGCGACCCGCCGCCTTCGAGCCGTCCCTTCCAAGGCGCCGGCACCGTCCACCACGTCGCCTGGCGCTGCGCTCCGGGCGAGGAGCGGGCCTGGCGCCAGCGGGTGATCGGGATGGGGGCGACCGTCAGCCGCATCTGCGAGGAGGACGGCATCCGCTGGTTCTTCTTCCGCGAGCCCGACGGCGTTCTCTTCTCCGTCGCCTCCGCGGGCCGCACCGCAGCCGCGCCCGCTTCGCTGCCGGCGCGCCCCCGTCAGCTGCCGCCGCGGATCGCCCGCCCTGTCGGGTTACGCGCCGCCGCCTAGGCGGCCGGCCGGTCGCTCTTCAGCAGCGGCAGCGACAGCTCGAAGGTCGAGCCACCCCGCTTGGGGTCGCTGCGGGCTTCGATCGTCCCGTCGTGGGCCTCGACGATCGAGCGGACGATCGCCAGGCCGAGGCCGGCGCCGGAGACCTGCAGCCGCTTCACGTCCTCGCCGCGGAAGAGGCGCTCGAAGAGGCGGGCGCGCTCCCCCGGCGGGATGCCCGGACCGTTGTCGGTGACCGTGAGGACCGCTTCCTCGGGGGTCGTCCGCAGCGCCACCGCGACTCGGCCGCCGCGGGGGGTGAACTTGATCGCGTTGGAGAGCAGGTTGGCGAGCACCTGGTCGAGGCGGTCGGCGTCGCCGAGCAGGCGCGCCGGCCCTTCGCACTCGAGGTCGAGCCGCAGTTCCTCCTCGGCCGCCGCCGGGCGCATCGCCTCGACCCCGAGCCGGACCACCTCGGCGAGGTCGATCGGCTGCCGGTGGACCTCGAACTCGCCGGCCTGGATGCGAGCGATGCTGAGCAGGTCCTCGACCAGGCGCAGCTGGCGCCGCGCGTTGCGTTCGATCACGTCGATGTGGTCGCCGGAATCGACCACCCCCTCGGTGTCCTCGCGCAGCAGGGCGGCGTAGCCGAGGATCGAGGTCAGCGGCGTGCGCAGCTCATGCGAGACCGAGCCGAGGAACTCCGTCTTCGCCCGTTCCAGCTCCGCCGCCGCCTGCCGCGCCCGCCGCTCCTCGGTGACGTCCTGCTGCACCGCCACCCAGACCGGGCCGTAGCGCGGGTGCTCGAAGGTGGTGGTCGTGGTCCGGCACCAGATCGTTGTCCCGTCGCGCCGCACCCGCCGCCCTTCGTAGGTGCAGTGGCCCTGCTCCTGCAGGCACCGCCGCGCCTCCTGGCGTTCCTCCTCCTCGGTCGGCGAGAGGTCGTCGGGCAGCATCACGTCGCCGGCGCGGCGGCCGACCAGCTCGCCGGGCTTGAAGCCGAGCATCCGCTCCAGGCTCGGGTTGGCGAAGACGATCCGTTCGTTGCCGGTGGTGACGAGGCAGACGCCCTCGCCCATGTTGGCGATGATCTCGCCGCGCAGGTCCAGCACCTGCTCGATCGCCACCCGTTCGTTGGCCTCGCGGACGATGCAGGCGACGCGGCCGTCGCCCTGGGCGATCGCCGACCAGACCAGCCAGGACCAGTGGCCGCCGCGGGTGCGGAAGCGGTTGCGGACGGTGCGCCAGCCGCTCTCCAGCC